>CAZPTW010000400.1:0-3413 GCA_964589235.1 uncultured Smithella sp.
TCCATCGGCGCTTCTTTCGCGGGGGTTGCGCTCACTTTGCCCGCCGGCGACTTTATCCGTTACACGCTGGCTTTGTTTTGGATCATGGCGTTTTCATCGGCCACGCACGATATCGCCGCCGACGGTTTTTATATGTTGGGCCTCTCCACCCCTGCGCAGGCGGCGTTTGTCGGCGTCCGCACCCTCTTCTATCGAATCGCCACCATCGCCTCCAAAGGCGGGCTGGTGATCCTCGCGGGCTTCCTGCAGAAAAACGGCTATAGCGTCACATCGGCCTGGTCGATGACTTTTCTGGCCGCCGCCGCCTTTTTCCTGGCGCTTTGCCTGTACCACTTTTTTGTCCTGCCCTACCCCGAAGCCGATCATCGCGCCCCTTTTGCCAAAGGAAAGAGCTTGATCAGTGAATATTTCCGGATTCTCTCCTTGTTTTTCCGCCAGAAAAATATTGTCATCATCATTTGCTTTCTGATGTTTTACCGGTTTGCCGAGGCTCAACTCGTCAAGATGGTCGTCCCGTTTCTCCTCGACCCAAAAACCAAAGGCGGGCTGGGATTGACAACCGCCGAGGTCGGCGTGATTTACGGCACCGTCGGAGTCGTGGCGCTCATGCTGGGGGGGCTTGCAGGCGGCTATGTGATCTACCGCAAAGGCCTGAAGTTCTGGCTTTGGCCCATGGTCATCACGATGCACCTGCCGGATATGATTTTTGTTTATCTGTCACACGCGCAGCCGGACAATCTTTGGCTCATCGGTGCCGCCGTGGCCTTTGAACAGTTCGGCTACGGCTTTGGATTCACCGCTTATACCATGTACATGATCATGATCTCACAGGGCGAATATAAAACCGTCTTTTACGCCATCGGGACAGGGATCATGGCGCTGGGTATGATGCTGCCGGCCATGGTGAGCGGATGGATTCAGGAGACGCTGGGTTATATCCATTTTTACTACTGGATTTTATTGACGACCATCCCCGGTTTTATCGTGACGGCCTTCATCCAGGTGGAGCCTGGGTATGGAAAAAAGACGGACGATGAAAGGCCGTGAGCTTCAAGAGGGCGGTTCCGAAAGGCAAGGGTTCAGCACATGTCGCGCGGAAGCCGCCCGACAAGACCTTTGAATGCCACAAAGGGGCCATCCCGGGATTTCGCCGCTTTGGTCTTCCTGAAAGATCCAAAACAGAGATACCGCCTGGCTGATAGACGACGGGACGCGTCTCCTCCCTTTTCGCCTCTCCCTTTTCTTTCGCTCGTCAAATCGACGAGATAAGATTCGCTTCCACCCGATTGCGGCCGGCGGCTTTGCCCCGGTAAAGGGCGGCGTCGGCGCGGCCGATAACGGCGTTGATATCCGGATCGCCTGGTAAAAGCTGTGAAATCCCGATGGTGGCGGTGATCTTGATCTTGTCCTGCCCTGCTTCCATCTCGGCGGCGGCCAAAGCCTTCAAGAGGCGGGTTCCGACCGTGAATGCCTCGTCAATGGCCGTATCCGGCAACAAGATGATGAATTCCTCCCCGCCCAAACGGCCGATGATATCGATGCTACGAAGATGTTCGCGGCAGATTTTCGCCACCCGGCGCAGGACCTCGTCCCCGACGGCATGGCCGTAACGATCGTTGACGGCCTTGAAGTGATCAAGATCAAGAATGGCAAGAGACCAAGGCGCGTTTTTGCGCCTGGCGCGTTCGAGTTCACGGGTGAAGAGCATCTCATATTCCCGCCGGTTGTAAAGTCCGGTCAACGGGTCGGTGGCGGCCAATTCCTTGAGGATTGCCTCCAGTTTGAGACGCCGCTTGATTTCGCCTTCCAACTCTCGGTTGATTTTCGCGGTCTGCGCCGACAGCGCAAACTGCTTGCGCTGAAGAACGGCAAATCGACGCGTGGTGGCCGCCCCAATCAGAAACGGAAGGATAAGCAGGAAGAAAAGCCCGATCAAATTGGCCCGGGAAGAGCCCATCCAATAACGCGTCAAAAGCGTGATCACCACCCCGTAGAGCGCCACCCAAAACGCCAGATAAAACCGAATGGGAACGAACATCAAAAGGCCTAAAATCAAGAGCATGATGACGCCGACCACCCAGTTGACCGCATCCGGGCGGAAAATGAAAAAAAGCATGAAGCCGGTAAAACCGTAAACCGCGGTGGCCGCGACAGCGTAACTGATTCGGGCCAGGCTCGTCTCCGGTTTGACGCAAAGCATAATGACGACAAGGACGGCCGTCAAAACGACACGGTAGGCCAAAAGCCAGAAAAACGGTCCGCTCTGTCCCAGGGCGATATAGTCCGGAATCGCAAACAATAAATTCAAAGCGGCCCAGAAAAAAAGAATCCCGCGAAGCTGCCGATTGGTCAGTTGTTGGAAATGTCGCTGAAACGCCTCTTCGATCCGCGGGTCCGCGAATTCCGCAAACCACTTAGATATTTTGTATTCTTCGTCAGGCGCGATCATCAACAGCCATTTCAGAAAAAAAAGTTTCGACGTTACTTATTCTTTCCTCAGCGTGTCGCAGCGACATTATAGGGGATATCGGATTTCACCGAAGAATTCTTAAATTGCCCAATCCTATCGGAAAAACAGTGAAAAAAGCTCCATGCCGCCCGATTTTCGGATGTCGTCGACAAAAAATGGAGACGGTTCATTGTTTAAGGACTTCACCAAGAATGACGATATTCGTTCATATCAAACCCAGGAGGAATTTCCATGGCTCTGTTTCAGTGGGAGGAATCGCTGAGTGTCGGGTTGTCCGACATTGACCGCCAGCACAAACAACTCATTGAGATGATCGGCAAGCTCGATGATGAAATGCGGAAAGGAAAAGGCAAGGACATCCTTGAAAAGATCTTAAACGGTTTGGTCAATTACGCCTTGATGCATTTTGAGACGGAAGAGAAATACTTCTTGAAGTACGGGTACCCGGAGTCGGAAAATCATCGACAAATCCATAAAACATTTGTCGAAAAAGTCTCGACCTTTAAAAAGCAATACGCAGAGAATCAACGCGGCTTGACCATCGAGGTCATGGACTTTCTGATGGACTGGCTCAAAAACCACATCAAGGGCGAAGATAAAAAATATGCCCCCTTTCTCCAATCCAAGGGTTTGAAATAAACCTCAAGCGGGGGGAGGTTCTCCTGGAAGGGTCGACCGGACGACTCTTCGGATTCCACGATCCTTGTCTCTATCGTTCCTCGCTGAGCGGGCGGCCGACAGGCTGATATTGATCCGCGTGGCGACAACGATCCGCGCCTGGATCGAAACGATCAAGACGCCGCGCATCCGCCGCGGACTGGCGATCATCGAGGGGGTGACGCCTTTTTATTTTTTGTCTTTCAAACAGATCAGAAAAACCGCGGCCAAGGCGGCATAGCCTGCCGCCACACCGTAATGCGCCGAGGAGGCAACCTGCCAGGGG
>CAZPTW010000401.1:0-3412 GCA_964589235.1 uncultured Smithella sp.
ATCGTCTGAGCGTCCTGGATTTGATCTGATCCATATCGCGGGTCTGCAAGATGTAAAGTTGCTCCTTTTGCGGCCCCTCGAAGGTGAACTCGATCTCTTGATGGTTGAAACCTTTTTCGTAAATCATGATTTCGGCGATCTTTACCAGTTCGGCGTAAATGACTGGAAATGTCGTTTGCAGCGAGATATCCGTGTTGCGGTGTTCGGCGATGCGTTGCCGTTCCGAAATGGGGAACGTCTCCACCAGACCGGAGACGATATCGTCGCCCTGAACGCCGAAAATGAAATCGCCGTACAGGGTCACATCCGACGAGGCGCTTTTCGGATCGCGCGTGAAGATCACGCCGGAGCCGGAATGTTCATGGAGGTTGCCGAAGACCATCGCCTGGACGATCACGGCGGTTCCCCACTCATCGGACAGATGCATCTGATGACGGTAGATCTTGGCCTGTTCGGAGTACCAGGAATCGAACACCTGCAGGATGGCGTGGCGTAACTGGCGCATCGGCTCGTCCGCGAGTGGAATGCCCGCATCCAGAATCGCTTTTTTATAGGCCAGCGTGATTTGCTTCATCAGGTCGGGAGGGAAATGAATTTTTCTTTCAACGCCGTGTTTTTGCTTGAAGCCATCGATGATGGCGTCGAAGAAGTCACGGCTCATCCCATGAAACATGCCCCAGGTTTGCAAGAACCGGCGGTAGGAATCCCAGGCCGCCCAGGCGAAGTTGGGTTTGGCGCTCAGACTTTCCGCGATCGTCGCGTTGATGCCGACATTCAAGAACGACCGCATCATGCCCGGCAGTGATACGGTCGCGCCGCTTCGGACCGAAAGCAAAAGCGGGTTGTTACGATCGCCGAATTTTCGGCCGGTTTTCCGCTGCAAGTCCGCGATCTGCTCGTTGACGCGAGCGGCCAAATCGCTGAAAACATAGCGGTAGCCGTAAACGGCGTCATACCCGCGGAAAACCTCCGTCGTGATGATGAAGCCCGGTGGAACAGGAAAGCCGAACCCTTTGAGCTTTTTGAGAAAATACCCTTTGTTGCCCAGCAAAATCTGGTTGTCCATCCGGGCGTTTTTCCCGGAAATGGAGGAAATGGAAAGATCCGGGTCATAGGCCATCAGCAGATTGAGCATGCGCTTGTTGTCCCGGAATTTTTTCAGTTCCGCGTTGAGGGTTTTAATGACGGCATGGACGAAGTTATCCAACACCTGCAGACCGAACGCGGAGGAAATCAAGCCCCGGAGAAAATTTTCCGATTGCTGGTAAACCAATTCCTCGAGCCTGGCGATTTCACTTTTGGAGTCGCCTTTGTCCGGCATGGGGTAAATCTGCCGGATGATGATGGGCAGATTGACGCTGTGCGCGTCGATATAGAAGTCTCGGATGATATCCTGGATTCCCTTGGAGATGAACCGGAAGATATCGGCGTACTGGTCGACGGAAAACTGTTTGACCGGCAGCGCGCTGGTGACGAACTTGATTTTGGCCACCAGGCCTTCCGTGGAGATTCCGTCCAATTCCAGGGCGCTCACATAAGGCCACAAATAGGCGTGAATTTTGCCGATCGTGCTTTTGGTGATGAATTTTAAGTTGAGCGTGCGCACCAGCTCTTCGAAAAGCATCTTCCCCAACGCTTCCAAACGAAACGACAAGCCCATCGCATCGAATTTCTCCTCGTGATACGTCCCGTACATCGACGGGATTCCCGCGGCGATATGCCGTTTATGGTAGATATTTTCGTACGCGGGCGTTTGCTTGCCCGACAAAATCCGCGCTTTGAGCGTCCCCAAAAATTTGAGAATGATCGTCAAGGCACGGTAATGATTTTTTGCGCCCAAGGCGCGTTTCAGGGCGTGAATGTCTTCCTTGGCGAAAGCGTTTGACGCCTCCATGTCTTTGAGCAGATCGAAATACTGCGGGAAATACTTCTTGTAGATCAGCTGGTAGATGCGGATCATCAACATCGCCCGCTCACGATCCATCTCCGAGATATGTTCAATTTTTTCAAGCTCCCGGATGGTTTTCGCTTTTTCCCATTCCAGAAAACGCTTCGGATCGTTTCGGACTTCCTTGAACAATCGTGCGAAAGCCCGGTGCATGCCGTCAAAGTAGCGGCCGGTGTTATGCACTTGTTCAAAAACCTCCACCGGAATATGTTTGCGGATGAATTCCTTGTCTCCCGATTGCCAATAACGGAAAATATCTTCGGTAAATTCGACCAGACGGCTGTTGCTTTCCACATGCGACTGCTTGCGGAAAAAATCGATCAGCCGGTCGTTGCGAAACGACAGTTCATCGACATGGGTGGTGATTTCCCGAAGCTCTCCCTCCGCGCCGATTTCGCTGAAATAAACCGGGAAAAGCCGCAAAAGCTGTTTGATCAAGTTATACGCGGGGGCGATGTCCGCATTGAGCAGGCGGGAAATGTCGCGCTGGATGAGATCGGTGTCCCGGATGAACACGCCGCCGATCGACAGATTGATGATCAGCGCGGAAATGAGGCGCTTGGTCCACCGCGGTTTCATCGCGATAATTTCCAGCCAGGCGCGGATGGTGCGGATATGCTCGGGATTGACGCATACCTGCCACTGCGTCGTTGAACCCGAAATCTGCGGATATTCAAACCCGTAGGCGATGAGCTCGTCGATGAAGGTATCCACGAGCGGGTGCGAATTCTGGGCGAAGACTTCGCGCGCCGTCGTCACGATACAGTCGATACCCGCGCCACGGAACTCGGTCTGCGATGTGTTCTTTTTGAGGAAGGCGAAAATCTTGCGCACCAAGTGGTCGAGGGTTTCCTTCTTTTCCTCCTGAAACACGAGCTTGAGCAAATGATTGATTTCCCGCATGGCGCCGGCGTGAATATCCTTGAGCCCTGGAACGGACATGATGCCGAAGAGGAAATCCAATTTGAGAAGCTTACGGCCTTCATAAGCCTCCAGGCGACCCAACCGATCGGCCGCGTGGAGGTATCCGTCCAATATCTGGAAATAATCCGGCAGGGACAGAAAATCCGCGCGCAAAGCAAGGGGGGCCTTGCCGATCGCGGGCTCAAACGCCTCCAAATCACGAAGCAGTTTATGAAAATGTCGATGGCTGATCGGCTCGATCAATTCGGCATAAGCGTTTTCGTCAAAAGGTTCCTCACGCCTGGCGCCGACGAACCACTGGGCCGGATCCGGCTGATCGAGCCAATACTGATAAGTCGTTTTGAACATGTTGTACAAAAGACGTTCAAAACCCGGCGTTTCCGGAGAAACGCCCTGATCGGACATCGTGCGGACGATGCGTTTGAGATGTGACGAACATTTCTTATAGAGGGCTGCGCCGTCTGCGCTCAGATCCAGAAAGGTGGCAATGAGGCCGGGCATCAAAGAGAGGTTTCTTGCAAGGTGCTCCCCGCTGTGGGT
>CAZPTW010000402.1:0-3407 GCA_964589235.1 uncultured Smithella sp.
TCTTCAAATCAACTAAAATATCGCGCCCCTGCTGGCGGTAAAAGCCCGTCCATGTTTCTTCCCGGGAAGTGAGGCCTTCTTTTGGCCCGGGGTAACCCTTTTCTTCAGCCTGCCGGAAACCCTGGTCGGGCGAATGCACCTCCACCTGGTAGGTTGCCCCGCCGGTGGACTTGACACGTACACCGTTGAAGTCCGTCATGGCGGCATACGAGATGCCAGCCACCAGGAGAAACGCCAGAATGTAAAGGGCGACGTTCAGCGATTTGTCAAACTTGAACTTTCTCATCGCCTGGCCTCCTTCCCCCTTACGGAATGTTGAAGTAGAAGTCTCTCTCGTCGTCCACTTCAACGCTGAATCTCTGATCCGCTTTGCACATCATATCTCCCGTCTGGAAGTCTTTTTCCCGCCCGAAACGGGTTTTCCGGCGCCAGAAGAACTTGATGCCGGGTCCGTCGAGCTGGAAGATGAAGGCGTCCGCGTCGGTCATGTGCGACCACTTGCAGAGTTGGATGCTGCGCCCGGACTTGGCGTATGCCGAAATCGCCCGGTTCGCCGTGTCCGGCCTGTCGGGAGATTGAAGGATCTCCCGCGCCTTCTGTTCGTACTGGGGAGGAACCCACAGATTTTTGACCCGCTTCCCGGTGCGGAACTGCCGGTGGTTATACTGGTTTTCCGCAGCGATGAGGCACGCCCAGAACGTGGAATAGGTCAGGTCCGCATTGGTTGCCAGGTTGGAAAAGGTCGATCCGTCCAGGCGAGGATGCGCCGCATACGCCAGGGGACGTCCGTTGCGGGTTGTGTGGTAGGTGGTTGACGATGCGTAGTTGAGAAGCCGCGCCACAATCGTTTCCACGTTTTCGCTCATGGAAGCCCCAAGATCCTCAAAGATCTCTTTCAGGTTGTCGCCACCGCCACCGCCGTTCAGCTCGTATAGGTTATCCTCGATTGCCTCCTCGGAGATTCGCACGCCCAGTGCATACACCTTGTGCACCCAGGCCTGCTTTGCCCCGGCAATCTGGGTGTCGTAGGCGATCCCGGACCCTTCCCCCTTGACCACAGGAAGGCCCAAGCCGGATCGGACGGCGTTTTCCTCCTTGGCCTTTTTGGAATCCCGAATCGTGACCAGCTTCTGCCACATCGACTCCAACGACTTGGAAATGTAGGTGTCGATGGAAATGGCGAACAGCCCCGGAAGATACTCGTTGATGAATTTTGCTCGTGTCCACATAGTAGGTTATCCTCCTTTCCTTAGATTGCCGTACCGGCAGCCCAGTAATGGCAATCAGGGTTGATACCGCAGATCCACCGGCACCCAGCGGCATTGATGGAGTCAAGCTCGGGATATGCCTGCCCGTAGAGGCGCAGGGGGATGGTCGCGGTTACGTTGCTTCCCGCAGAGGCGATTTCCTGCGTGGACAGGCCCGTTGCGCTGTTTGGGGCTGACAGGGTTCCAGAGGTGATCTCGTGGTTGAGGTCGATGTTCGCGGCGGAGATGGCCCCGTCTGCCTGGGCCTCGAATTGCTGGTCGGGATGGTCGGCAACGAGAATGTAGCCCGCGACCGTTCCGTCTCCAACCTCTCCGGCAGCAATGTATCCCGACGGCGCGTTGTCGCAGGGGAACATATGCTCGTCATAGCAGGCGAGAACCGCTCCGATAATCGGTGTGGCATCGCCAGGAGTCGTCGGAATGATGTTCGCGTCTTCGATCATCAAAAGCGTCCCATTCCCGCCTGTGCAGGAAAGACCCGTATTCCCGGACGCGACAAGATCGCCGACGCAAATGTTGATCGTCGGCGCGGTATTGACCGCATAAAGGCGGGCCCGCAGAACAGGCCCCCAGGGTCGGAAGCCATGAGGTGCGTCTATGTTTGCCATAGTAAAAACTCCTTTCTTTTGTGGTTGTTAGTCGGCGCCAACAAACTCCTGTCCGCCGCCGTCAACCGTGTCCAGTATGTCGCGCATCGCCGAATCCATAACGACGTCGCTTCCCTTGATTTCCGTTCGTGACGGCATTCCGCTTTCCATGGAACGCGAGGAGGAGACCATTTCCGTTCCCCCCTGCCTCTGGCCGTTTTTGGCCGCCAGGTCGCCTGTCTCGTTTCTGGTGTCCCTCAATCGATTCTTGACGGCCTTTTCCCGCTCCCAGATCTCCCAGGGCTTGAAAACGAGCATCTGGTCCTCGCGGCATACGCAGCCGAGGACCGGATCGATGAATCGCTCCAGAAACGGCGTGTTTGTCCGGTTGCAGATCCACCACCGCAGGGGCATGGGTCTGGTCCGTATCTGGTCCACCCGCTCCGGCTTGCGCTCGATCCACCGGAAGGCGTACTTCCGGGAATCCTTCATCTTCTGCGCCGGTTCAGGCAACTTGAAGGGATCTTCGGAAAGGGAAAAATCCTCCGCCGATTCCTCGCCTATGGGGTGGCTCCATTCGTCATCCTCTCCCTGCACCCGGCGAACGATCGCCAGTTCTTCGGGCGTCAACTGGGAGATGCCTGTTGCCGTGGACTTCGGCTCCGTCGTTTTTTCGGCGGGCTCGTCCGATACAAAAGCCAACGGCTCCCTTCTTTCGGGGCCAATAACAGTCTTTTTTTGAAATGGCATGGTCTTATCCCTCCACGGTAATACTGCCGCCCTTGCTGTTGTTCCCAACCAATCTCGCGTAGATCTTGGCCTGAGAGGGCGTCATGTTCATCTGTTTGGCAACGGACGCGATGTCATGGGGCATCGCTACGGACTGGGCTTTCGCGCCTCCCTTGGGCGTCAACTGGGAATCCTTGACGTCCTTCTTCTGGTTGGCGTTCATGGCATCCTTGACCGCATCCGCCTTGCCCTTCTCGTAAGCCTGCTTGACGATATCGGGTAAGGCGATGTAGGCATTGGACGCCAGGGCGAGAAAGTCGCCGTAGGGGTGGTCCGCAAGGTCCAGCTTCCCCTTGACGTCCTCTGCGCGGCGCCTGAGTTCCGATTCGGGATCGCCATAGTCCGGGTGTCTCTGGGCGATGAAGTTGTCCAGATCCCGCTTCTTGGCGATGATTTCCGATTCGTTGATCGCTGCCTTTTTCTCCCCCTTGGCGATTTTGCGGGCCATGTATTGAACGATGTTGAACAGGGCCGATGGGTCGTCGTGATGCTCCTTCATCAGCTCTTTCAACTGGGCGTCGCTCAGTTCTTCTTCCGCGTCATCGCTCTTCGCCTTTTTCTTCCCCTGCCTTTCCTCGTGGAGTGCCTTGTTGAGATTTGCCTTGTCGGCCTTCAGCTTCTCGATTTCGGCCATCAGCTGTTGCACGTCGGGAACGCCGTCATCCTTTTTGCCATCCTTGCCGTTCCCCCCTTTTTTTCCTCCATCGCCTTCCTTGTCGTCAGGCGCTGGGCCTCCTGCATCGTCATCGTCTCCCTCGTCGCC
>CAZPTW010000403.1:0-3401 GCA_964589235.1 uncultured Smithella sp.
AAAAGTGGCCGCTCGAGTCGCATACACCCGCCGCCTTGTCGTCTTCGATCACCAAAGACTCGACCATCGCTTGCCGCAAATAGAGATTTTTCTGATTTTCCAAGGTCGCTTTCATCGTCAGACGGTAGAGCTGCTTGTCACACTGCATGCGCGTTGACTGAACAGCCGGCCCTTTGGAGGCGTTAAGCAGTCGAAAATGCACGGCGGTTTTATCCGTCACCTTTCCCATTTCACCGCCCAACGCGTCGATTTCTTTCACCAACTGGCTTTTCGCCAATCCCCCGATCGCCGGATTGCAAGACATTAGGGCAATGGTATCCAGATTGATGTTGAATAAAAGCGTTTTAGCGCCCATGCGCGCCGCGGCGAGCGCCGCCTCGCACCCAGCGTGGCCGCCGCCGACCACAATGATGTCGAACAAATCAGACAAAACATCTTCTCCTGAAATCTGACACTTGCCATCGAGATTGATCAATAGTACAAGCGTCCCTTACTTAAGGATGGGATCGTTTTCAAGACAACCCCTCCCGAATCTATCGGGTGTTTACGGGAAGGCATTAAAAAAAACAATATAAAAAAAGAGGGGTCCCTTGGGCAAGCCAGCGTTTTGGAAAAACGATAAGCGTTACTACGATTTGAAAAGCTATTGGCGCAACCTGTTTGGCTGCGTGGTCCATAAGCTTCAGATCGACGCGGGTTTTACCTGCCCAAACCGAGATGGACGCATCGCCTTCGGGGGCTGCATTTATTGCGACGGACGCGGATCGAAATTACGTCAAGAAGGCCCGCTGCCTTCAGTGACCGAACAAATCCTCTTGGGGAAAAGTCACTATGCGCAGACTGCATCGAAGTTCATTGCCTATTTTCAGACGTTTACCAATACTTACGCCCCCGTTGAAAAGCTCGAGGCACTCTACGACGAGGCGCTGCACCAAAAGGATGTCATTGGACTGTCTATCGGGACAAGGCCTGACTGCCTCGACCCTGATGTCGTCGGCCTCCTTGCCGATTATGCGAAACGATATCACGTCTGGATCGAATTGGGGTTACAGTCCGTCCATGACCGGACGTTGAAATTCATCAATCGCGGCCATCTTTACCGGCCGTTTATCGAGGCCATCGATCGGCTCGTGGGAAAGAACATCCTGATTTGTGTGCATATCATCCTCGGTCTTCCCGGGGAGACGGACGAGGATATCCACCAGACAGCCCAAACCCTGGCCGCCTTGCCGCTGAATGGGATCAAAATCCATTCGCTTTTGGCCCTCGATGGAACCCCTATGGGAGACCTGTACAAAAAAGGAAAGATCTCCATGTTGACCAAAGAGAAATATGCCGCACTCGTGGCGGACGTTTTGGAGTTTTTGCCGCCGGACGTGGTCATCCAAAGACTCACGGCGGACGGATACCGGGATATTTTCCTGGCGCCGGCCTGGGCGGCCAATAAACTGGATGTCCTCAATGCCATTCATCGAGAACTGGATCGGCGCAACTCCTATCAAGGCATGCGCCATCCCTCGACGTAGACTTTTCCGCCGAGCGTCCAGCGCTTCGGCGGCCGAATTTTGCCGTCTTGGTTTTCGACATGATTGGATTGGCACTCCAGCATAAAAATTGCTAAGGACACAAGATGAAGGAGAAGGAACAAGGGCCACAAAACGGCCATTGATCAGCCGAAAGTCGCCATTACGAAGGTTATATGATTGCAATTATTGATTATAATGCCGGAAATATCACGAGTGTCGCCCGGGCGCTTTGGGCCATTGGAGAAGAATATGTGATCACAGACGATACAAAAATGCTCGATTCCGCCTCCCATGTCATTTTTCCAGGAGTCGGCGCGGCAGGGGAAGCCATGGCGTACCTGAAAGCCAAAAAAATTGATCTGTGGTTGAAAAAAGGTTTTAACGACGGTAAGCCGCTTATGGGCATTTGTCTGGGAACGCAGATCATCTTGGAGGCGTCCGAGGAAAACGACACGCGGTGTATCGGGCTCGTGCCGGGAGTCACCAAACGATTCCCCGATTATTTGGAAGACGAAGGCCGAGGGCTTAAAATTCCTCAGATGGGTTGGAACCGCGTTTTCTTCAAGTACCCCCACCCGGTATTCAGCCATATCCCGCCCCAAGCCGAATTTTATTTTGTGCATTCATTCTATCCTTCTCCATCGGATGAAGCGGCGATTTTGGGCACGACACAATATGGCATGACGTTTTGCTCGGTTCTGGCGGTCAGAAATCTTGTCGCCATGCAATTTCACCCGGAAAAGAGCGGTCGGCCCGGACTTCAAATTCTGAAAAACTTCTGTGCGTGGGAGGGAAAATGATTTCCAAACGCATTATCCCCTGCCTGGATGTTCGAGACGGTAAGCTGACCAAGGGAATCAAATTCCAGGGAAATGTCGACATCGGCGACCCGGTGGAAGCGGCCCGGGAATATTACGAGCAGGGCGCAGACGAGATCGTCTTTTATGATATCACCGCCTCAGCCGACCGCCGCAACATTCTCATCGACGTGGTCCGGCGCGTGGCGGAAACCATCTTCATCCCCTTCTCCGTGGGTGGCGGCATCCATAATTTGGAGGAAATGAGAAAAGTCATCGGGGCAGGCGCGGAAAAAGTCAGTGTCAATTCCGCGGCCGTTCGCAATCCAAAGATTATCAGCCAAGGCGCCAAAGCCTTTGGCAGCCAATGTATCGTTTTGGGCATGGATGTAAAAAAAGTGGGCGTCACCGGACAAACACCCTCGGGTTACGAAATCGTCATCGACGGGGGACGTCAATACACGGGTATCGACGCGCTGTGGTGGGCCAAAGAGGCGCAACGTCTCGGCGCGGGGGAAATCTGTTTGAATTCCATAGACGCCGACGGAACCCAGGACGGCTATGATCTTGAATTAACGGCGATGATTTCCGACAACGTCCATATTCCGGTGATCGCTTCGGGCGGCGCCGGCGTGCCGCAACATTTGGCGGACGTGCTCACCTTGGGCAAGGCCGATGCCGCGCTCATCGCCTCAATGGTTCATTATCGCACCTACACGATATCGGATATCAAAAACTACCTGCGCGATCAAGGCATACAGACGCGAATGCTTTGGTAACGACAATGTTAGTGCTTGACGAAATCTTGGATTTGTATTTTGAAGAGGATTGATTAAATTAAGAAAAAAGATCGACCCAATCTGAAGTATATTTTATGAGTCAGGAGGCGTATTCAAAGTGGATTCAAAACGTTACGAATTAAATGTCCAGTTGGCGCAGATGCTCAAGGGCGGCGTCATCATGGACGTCACCAATGTGGAACAGGCGAAAATCGCTCAAGACGCGGGCGCGGTTGCCGTGATGGCCCTTGAGCGCGTACCCGCCGATATCCGAAAACAAGGCGGCGTGGCCCGTATGT
>CAZPTW010000404.1:0-3388 GCA_964589235.1 uncultured Smithella sp.
AGCCGGTCTTCTCCAGGTAATTCGAACCCCTTCCGTTTTTCGAGCGTTAAACCCTTTCTATGCCGGTGATTTCTTTCTCCGAAACGGATGTCACGGCTTTGTCGTGTTAGGTTCTATCGTCCTTTGTATCACCGGATGCGAGGCGCTTTATGCCGACTTGGGCCATTTTGGGCGACATGCCATCCGCATGTCCTGGTTTTCGTTTGTTTTACCTTCTCTTCTGCTCAACTATTTCGGACAGGGAGCCCTGCTTTTGAACCATCCGAAAATGGCTGTAAATCCATTCTACAACATCATTTCGCCTATCCTCCTCTACCCGATGATCGCGCTTTCCACCTGCGCGACGGTCATTGCCTCTCAGGCCCTGATATCCGGCGCCTATTCGCTCACTCAGCAGGCCGTTCAGCTGGGATTTTGTCCACGTTTCCGTGTGGTGCATACCTCCAGTGATGTTCAGGGGCAAATCTATATTCCCTTCGTCAATTATGCGCTTTTGACCGCTTGCATCGCCGTTGCCATCGCTTTCAGGGAATCCGGAGGCCTGGCGGGTGCCTATGGCATTGCGGTGACGGGCACCATGATCATCACGTCACTATTGTTCTTTCTTGTCATGACGCGTATCCGGAAATGGGCCGGGTGGAAGGCCGGTGTGCTGGTGGGGGTATTTCTTTTGGTCGACCTCGCCTTTTTTTCGGGAAACACGGTCAAAATCGCCGACGGCGGATGGTTTCCGCTTTTTATAGCAGCCGTCGTCGCCATCGCCATGACCACCTGGAAAAAAGGGAGGGAGGAACTTCGCCGACAGATCCTCCAAGCGCGATTCCCTTTGGATTTATTTCTCGACAACGTTTCCAAAAGCCGCATCCCCCGCGTTCCGGGCACCGCCGTCTTCATGACACTATCTCCGATCGGAACGCCCCCTTCTTTGCTTCACCATCTCAAACACAATCATGTGTTGCATGAAAAAGTGGCGCTGCTTTCGATTATCTTCAAAGAGATCCCGACTGTTCCCGCAGGTGAACGCATCCAACTGACGGATTTGGGACAGGGATTTTACCGGATCGAAGCCTTCTACGGATTCATGCAAAAACCCAATGTGCCTCAAATCATGAAGATAGTCGCCCAGTACGGCCTGGTCACGGATCCCATGACCACAACTTTTTACATGGGCCGGGAGACGCTCCTGACGACCGGACGCTCAAAAATGACGCGCTGGCGCAAGGCGCTTTTTGCCTTTATGTCGAGAAACGCGGGCAACCCCACCTCGTATTTCGGCATTCCCGCCAACCGTGTCGTGGAACTGGGCACTCAAATCGAGCTTTAAAGCGATGGAATCGACGAAAAGACGCAATCAATCCATTCGACCTCGTAGAGGCCCTGGGTCTGGTTGATCCGGATGGATCTCCGCATCGAGAATGCCCATCCCATCGCCCAAGCAAAAGACGTCCCACCGACGTTCAACGGTTTTCATATAAAATGACCGCCATTATATCCAACCATTCGAAAAGACAGCATTTTTCCTGATCTTGATTTCGGACGACATCGTGCCTAAAATAATAAAAATAAAAAAAGACCGAATGAAAGAGAAATCTCGGCGGTCGAAAGGGAAGTCATCGATAGGAAAGAAGGTTGGAGAGAGTCAACGAGACCAAAAGGTGATCCTTACATGAAAGGAGGTAAAATTCATGTTTGCACCAAAAAAAATTCTCGTCCCAACAGACTTTTCTGCGGATTCGGATGAGGCGCTGAAAAACGCGCTGGATATGGCCAAGCAATATCACTCCAAAGTCTTTCTGCTGCATGTGACGGAACCTGTGATCCAGTGCATTGGGGAATTCGTCCTCGAGGACGAAGATGTCAAAAAAGTCAGAGAGAAGGAAGCCAGAACCTCCCAAGAACAAATGGAGGCGGAACTCAATCGGTTGGGAATGACCGAAGGGATCGACATTGTCACCGAGGTCCGGGAAGGAGAACCGGTGTCTGAAATTCTGAGAGAACAGGAGGAAAGGGACGTCGATTTGATCGTGATGCCGCAGGGCCGCAAGAAAGGTCTTTTTGACCGGATCATCGGACCGATTTCCACAAGAGTGATGGAGCAGGCCTCACGCCCCGTTCTGATCGTGCGTCATTAGCGGTGGAATTCAGCCTTTGTCCTTTCAGGCGGCCTCGTCCAATCGGGCCGCCTGAGTCTTCGACTATTTTTTCGTCCGAATCGTCACGGTCCCTTCGGAAAACTCCGTGGGCTTGTCCGAGACACGCCCCGAGGCGGCTTTGACTTTTACGCTCCGTGTTTTGATGCCGATGTCTTTGGCCTTCGTTTCAACGGCATAGACACCGCCTTCATCTTTCAGCGTCAAATCGCCGAGCTCAGTCACGCTAGCATAGACGATGATCGTTTCCTCACCGAACGGCGGATTGACTTCCAGATCGAATTTGTCGCGCGCCGAAGGAATTTCATAAACCACGCCGCCTTGAAAATAATTGTCGAGGCGATAGGGATTGGGCAAAAGTTGCAGGTGATTCTTTGATGCGTCCCGGTAAATCACGCGGGCGAAAAAAGGTTTGTTGCCCTTGAGGTAAATTTTGACTCTTTCCCCTGCGTGATAGGCCTGTTTGTCCGTCCAGACTTTGACGGAGAGCGGCAGTCCCGGATCGTCAAGCGCCGATTCCGATGCGGCTTTTTTCATCGCCTTTTCATCGGGAACGACATCCGTTTTGATTTTGATTTTGAAACAGTCCCCCATGGCCGGATCCCTGTACCAACCTTTTTCCAGCTCTTCGATCACGGTCACATCGGCGTTGGCGTAAGCGGACACCAGGTCTTTTTGCACCTCGAAGTCTTTCACGTCCGTGGCGGATGACACATACGTTTTGACCGACTCCACGGCGTTGCGCTTGGCATCGGCCAGCGCCGCCGCCTCAGTCTGCTTGCGCGATTTGTCATCGCCCATACAGGCCGTGCCTTCGGCGATTTTAATGGTGGACTGCACGGCCCAAACCTGCGCAACCCAAATAAAACTCAGAAAAACAAAAATGAAAAACTTTCGCATAACCCCCTCCGTTGTTGTTAAAAAAATTCCGCTTTCAGGCACCCTCGAGCGGAACTGAAAATCCGAAAGATCATCTCTATCGTCATGTCTTTACCCCCATCGTTCAATACGAATCATCCTGATGTGTCGGTTTCAGTGGATGGATAAGCCTTTTCGAACGCCGAGGAATCATCGACGCCGATCACACCGGAAACCATGGGGGTCGGGTTTCGATAATCCGCAAGAGAGGTTGAAATTCTGTTTCGCATCATGTCCACCCCCGGTTGATGGTTCCTATCTCGTCTTCCCGATGGGGAACGCCTGGCCGCTGATGGAAATCGTCGGATACTGAGCGCGCT
>CAZPTW010000405.1:0-3379 GCA_964589235.1 uncultured Smithella sp.
CGGTGTCGCCTCCGGATACCATTAAAACTTCATTGAAAACAACCTCGGTTCCTTTGTCGCCGGCGATTTTTTCGACGGATAAAATGTCGCCCTCACTGACCTTGTGTTGTTTCGCTCCTGTTTTTATGATTGCATACATATCCCTATCCTCAATTGACGTTAAGGTCGAAGCATATAGATAAATTGACAATATTTGTCAATAAAATTTAATGATTAAATTTGGTTTTTGCTTCTGCAAAACGAAGGTCCAATGACCTGACTTGATGAATTTATTGCAAAAATCTCAAGTAAAGCGATTTTCTGCCGATAAATATCATCGGTGACGTTGCCGCAGGCATAATCCATCGAAGTCGGCTCTTGAAAATCTTCATTTACCAAAGGAATGGATATATGGTCTCTGTAAAACTGAGTGGTAAACTGGCAGGTGCGTTCGGGTTGATGGGGTTGATGCTTTTCGTGGGCGGAGTGGTTGGGACCGTAGGCATCTCTCACGTTTCAAATCATCTTTATAAAATGTCCAATGGATCATACCGCTCAGCGGTGGATTTGGGTGATCTCGCCTGCGCCCAGGCGGAAAGTCGGCGCCTGCTTTGGGCTCTTTTGGTTCCCGAGACCTTCAATGCGCCGGCCGTTCGAGAAAAAATGCTCAAAAAATTGGATGACGCCTTGGGGCGGACGGACGTTTCCTCAAAGCTGGAGGAAGCAATGGTCCAAAACGCTCAAGGGACTGCCTGGCGCGGTTTCAAATCCTCGTGGGAATCCTGGCGCAAGGCGTCACGGGGTGCGGCGGGTTTGATCCGAGACGGCAAACGGGAGGAAGCTTTGCGCTGGATGAGCGGCAAACTGGAGGCGTCTTACCAAGACAGCCGTCACCTCCTGCACGCTCTGTCTGAGGCAAACATCAGGCAGGCCGAATCCGAAGGTGCAAGCGGTGTCACGCAGTCGAGGTGGCTCATCGCCATCGCTGTGGGGGGACCCTGGCGGGCCTTGTCATCGCCGTTTTATTCGGGTTGTATTTTGCCCGCTCCATTACCCTGCCCATTTCCCGCGTCATTGCCAAATTGACGGAGTCCTCCGATCAATTTTCGAGCGCAGCCGCACAGATCGCCCAATCCAGCGGCGATTTGGCGAGACAAACAGCGCGACAAGCGGCCGCCATCGAGAAAGTCATCGAAGAAGCGGGGACGATGGCGGCGGATGGCCGTTCGCATAACCAGCAGGTGCAAAAACTCAAACAAGCCACGTACGAAGTCGATAAACTGCACATACAAACACATGACTATGTCAAATTGACGTCGTCCACCATGGGCGACATTAAAGCCTCCAGCGAAGAAACGTCGGGGATTTTAAAGAATATCGAGAAAATCGCGTTTCAAACCAATCTGCTGGCGCTCAACGCTTCGGTGGAGGCGGCGCGTGCGGGGGAGGTCGGCGCGGGGTTCGCCGTCGTCGCCGACGAGGTGCGCAATCTGGCCGTGCGGTCCGCGGATGCGGCCAAGACAACCACGCAATTGATCGGTGGAACTGTCGATGCGATCTACAAAAGCGCGGCCCTGGTGACGTCAACTTCGGAAACGTTTGAAAAGTATACCGTGGTGGCACGGGAGTTTGTTTCGATTTTGGAACGCGGGGCGGATTTGTGTGAGATGCAATTGCCGAAATTCGACCTGATCAAAAAATCGATTGATGACATCAACGATGTCGTGCGGACCAACGCGTCTTGCGCGGAAATTGCCGCCGCCGCCGCGGAGGAGATGAACGCTCATTGCGACGCCATGAAAGACGGGCTTAAGAAATTATCGGATATGATCGGAATCGATGCAAAGAAAGAGCTTTCCTCAATCGGGATGGATTTTCAAAAAGACCGCTTGAAACGGCCGCAAGCGGGGATAGGCGGTGCCGAACCGGCACCGGAGATGGTGCTGATCGGGGAGGGCGGATCATGAAAAATTTAAAACTGAAAACAAAGTTGATCGGCGGGTTTCTGGTGATTGCGGCGGCCCTCCTTTTGGGTGGATGGGTGGGCGTGTCCGGCATTGCCGGTGTTTCAAAAAACTTGAGGTCCTTTGTCGAGGTTCGTGTTTTGGAGACGGAGGCCTTGACGGACATGATCGCCCGCCATTCGGAGATCGCGGCGATGCAACAGAGGCTTTTGGCGCCTGAAAACGTTGAAAACGGCGCTGAAAAAGAAAGATTACTCAAAGGTCTCGAGGAGACTTGGGGCCGGGCCGATGTCGCGTCGAAAAAATACGACACTTTGCCAAAGTCGGAGGACACCGACATCGTCTGGAAAAAAATCCAGTCCGCCCGCGAGTCTCTGCGGAAGGCCGACGCAGAGTTTGTCGGGCTGATCCGCGCGGGAAAACGGGTGGAAGCCCATCAGATGATGAACGCGCAGTTATCCGTTGCCACCGAAGACAACTTGCTTTTGATGAAAAATCTTTCGGACACCAGCACGAAAGGCTCCGATCTCGCATCCTCGAACGCCACGCGGGGGGCCCATCGGGCAAAAAATGCGGCGCTCGCGGGGACGGCGGTCGGCATCGTTCTCGCGGTCGTTTTGGCTTTCTATTTTATTCGGACCGTGGTGCGCCCCATTCACAGGGTCATCGCCAGCTTGACGGACACATCGGATCAGTTTTCCAAGGCGGCGGAACAGATTTCGCAATCAAGCTGCGACTTGGCGGAAGGGACGGCCAGACAGGCCGCGGCCGTCGAAGAGACCCAGTCGGTCATGGAAGAACTCAAGGCGTTGAATGGTAATTATACCGAGGTGATCAATGACCTGAAAAACAAATTGGGTCAAACCAATACCATCGGTATGGAAGCGTTTGAGATGATGAAAACAGCCAAAAAAGCGATGAAGGGCATCATGAAAACGAGCGAAGAGACCGCCTCTATCGTCCAGTCGATTGAGAAAATCGCCTTTCAGACCAATTTGCTGGCGCTCAATGCCTCGGTGGAAGCGGCTCGCGCCGGGCAGGCCGGCAGCGGCTTCGCCGTGGTTTCGGAAGATATCCGGGGTTTGGGAACGCGATCCACGGAAGCGGCAAAACACTCCATCGCCTTGATCGGTAAAACCATCGGCATCGCCGGTAAAGGAAATGAGTATATCGGCCTGAGCATCAAGAAATTCATCGAGTACGGAACGAGTTCGGTGCAAATTTATACCTATTCGCAGGAAGCGGCGAAGATGGCGGAAAAGCAACTTCGTGACGTCAATGGCATCCACGCCTTGATTGAAGAGATCAGTCGTTGGGCGCAATCCAATGCCGCCGCTGCGGAGGAGGCCTCATCCGTCTCGGAGGAAACGGCGGCTCAAGCCTTGTCCGTCAAGTCGGCGGTCGGGGAGTTGGCGGCGGTCGTCGGTTATCGGATG
>CAZPTW010000406.1:0-3373 GCA_964589235.1 uncultured Smithella sp.
ATACGGCAGGCATAATCGGGCCGCCGGCTTTCTTGCCGACCTGGAGAAGTACAACGCGGCGGCATTGCGGGGCTGGTGCGTGCTGCGGTATACCTGGGAGCAAGTGGGTGAGAAAAAGACTAAGGCAGAGGTTGAAAGAGCGTTAAGGGATCGGTGGTACGAGATACGGTGCAGATGGAAAAAATAAAAAATAATTCTTGACATCGCAAAAAAAAAGTGTAAGGCGATAATTGGAGACAGAAAAAATATAGCATAAAAAAGGCTGTTGAATTATGTCTGACGAGAATCCCCCCAACTCTGCAAGAAGAGGTGGACGAAAAAAAGCGGTATTCGATTATGATAAAGTAGAGGCCCTCGCGGCAAAAGGTCTCACGATAGAAGAGATTGCCCTTACATTCGGGTATACGGCCGTAACTTTCTATAAAGCTAAGCGCGTTAATGCAGGAATTGAAGAGGCAATTAGGCGAGGGAAGGCTAAATTCAAAGTAATACTTACCGACATCCTGATCAAGCAGGCACAGGATGGTAATGCGACGGCTGCAATATGGCTTGATAAAACAAGATGTGGAACGCGGGAAAAAGAGGATGACGAAAACCTGAGCGTGACTCCGGTTAAGGTAGTTATTGAGGTAAAAGATGCTAGTGGTAAGAGCAGAGGCGAATAAACCGCAAGGAAAGTTTCTTAGCCTCAACAAGAAATACCGGGCATTTGTAGCTGGATACGGAGCCGGGAAGACTTGGGTTGGCGGGCAAGCCCAGTGCATAAATTACTGGGAATTTCCAAAGGTGAATCAGGGATATTTCGCGCCCACCTACTCGCAGATTAGAGACATCTTCTACCCGACAATCGAAGAGGTCGCCTTTTCGCTGGGCCTGAATGTTGAAATCAAAGAAGGAAACCACGAAGTCCATTTCTATTCCGGGCGCACTTATCGCGGCACGACGATTTGCCGGTCGCTTGATCATCCCCATTCCATCATAGGCTTTAAAATCGGTCATGCGTCGATTGATGAATTAGACACGTTGCCGATTGCAAAAGCAGAAAACTGCTGGCGCAAGATTATTGCTCGTATGCGGTATAAAATCGATGGTCTTAAAAACGGTATTGATGTAACAACCACTCCTGAAGGGTTCCGGTTCTGCCACAAGCTTTTTGTCCAACTCGTTCAAGAAAACCCCGAATTATCTGTTAATTACGGCGTAGTACAGGCGAGCACTTACGACAATGAGGAGAACCTCCCTGCTGATTATATCCCCTCCATGCTTCAAATATACCCTGAAGAGCTTATCCAAGCATACCTTAACGGGCAATTCGTCAACCTCACCAGTGGCACAGTCTATCGCAATTACGACCGGGTGCGTTGTAATTCCACCGAGACAATTCAGGAAAAAGAGCCACTTTTCATCTCGTGTGACTTCAACGTGCAGCGTATGTGTGCTGCTATTTATGTGCAGAGACCTGATGGCTTTCATGCGGTCGCAGAGTTGAAAGATGTTTTTGACACGCCGGAAATGATACGCATAATTAACGAGAGATGGCGTGACAAAGGACATCGAATAATCATTTACCCTGATGCAAGCGGCGGAAGCAGAAAAAGCGTTGATGCATCGAAATCTGATATTGCATTATTGCAACAAGCAGGATATACGGTAAGAGTGAAGAAAACTAACCCGGCGGTTAAGGATCGTGTCCTTGCTGCCAATAAGGCGTTCGAGACGGGAAAGGTGAAGGTAAATGCTCGCTTGTGTCCTAATATAGCGCGGTGTTTGGAGCAACAATGCTATGATCCTAATGGCGAGCCAGATAAAACGTCTGGTTTCGATGACCAAAATGACGCCACAACCTATCTAATTGCCTATGAATTTCCGATCATCCGGCCTATGGCGCGGGTGAAGATTGCCGGGGTGTAAGTGAGCAAAGTAGACACGCATCATTCAGATTATGACAAGAAGGTACTCAAGTGGCAACGTTGCCGTGATGCCGTTGCCGGTCAGGATGCTATCCAAGCTGCAGGTGAGACCTATCTACCGAGGTTATCAGCACAAACAGATGAGGATTACAATGCCTACAAAATGAGAACTTTTTTCTACAATGCCACCTGGCGAACTATCGCGGCATTGAAAGGGATGATCTTCCGGCGCCCACCCGTGGTCAATGTCCCCGATTCCATTAGGCCGATGCTCGATGACATCACGATGTCCGGCGTTTCGTTCTATGTATTCGCTCAACGTTGTACGTTGGACGTGCTGACAACGGGGCGCGTGGGCGTGCTGGTGGATTACCCTCCGCAAGAAGTGACGCAGGGTATCACACTGGCCGACGCCCAGCGTCAAAATTTGCGTCCTTTCATGAAGATGTACCCGGCGGAATCCATCATCAATTGGAAATGCGGTATGGTAGCTAACCAGTATGTCTTGACGCAGATAGTCCTCGCTGAACAATACAGTGAACCTGATGGAGCGTTTGCCGAAAAGACGGAAACTCGCTACCGGGTTCTCGACCTATTCAATGGCGCATATCGCGTAAGAGTTTTTCGCATCAATGGCCGCAATGAAGATGAACAGGTGGAGGCAGACCGTTATCCAATGATTGCCGGTAAAGTGCTTGACTGGATTCCGTTCTACTTTATCGGCATTGATGACACCACCCCGGACATGGACGACCCGCCCTTGATTGATCTTGTGGATGCCAACCTCGCCCATTACCGCCTCGACGCAGACCACAAACATGGACTGCACTTCACCGGATTGCCGACTCCGGTGGTTTCCGGCTACGTTCCTGAGACTCCTGGCGAGCGGCTGTATATCGGATCATCACATGCCTGGACATTCCCCGACCCGCAGGCGAGGGCGTATTATTTGGAATATCAAGGGCAGGGTCTTAGTGCCATTGCGACTGAAAAAGAGAAATTAGAACAACTCATGGCAATCCTTGGGGCGCGGTTGTTGACGGCTGAAAAGAAGGACGCGGAAACAGCGCAGACGGCTGCCATTCACCGGGCAGGTGAAAACTCTATCCTGGCGGCAATTTCTCACATTATCAGTGCAGGACTTACGATGGCGATGAAGAAATTCTGTGAATGGGCGGGGGCGGATTCTACTGATGTATCGGTTGAGTTGAATAGTGAATTTTTGCCTCCTGACATGACCCCGCAGGAATTGACATCCCTGGTGTCTGCATGGCAGCAGGGGGCAATTTCAATGCAGGTGCTCTTCAATGCACTGCAGAAGGCGGAAGTGATTGCGTCCGACCTTACGCTTGAAGAAATGCAGTCACAGATTGAAAGCGCGCCGATTCCGACGCCTGGGGTGACAGAATGAACGAAGCCGACCTCATACTTGCCGACAAGATTATAAGCCACCAGGTCGCACT
>CAZPTW010000407.1:0-3368 GCA_964589235.1 uncultured Smithella sp.
ACCAATGCTGTTTGGTTTGCCTCCGTCCCACAGAATATGAGCGATATCGTCGGCATGGCCTATGATGGAAAGTATCTTTACTTAAGCGACGAAAACAATATGCTGGTCACCATGAGTAATTCGGGAGCGATGGTCAGCGCCATCCAACTCAATTACACGCTATGGGCATTGGCCAGCACCGAAGGGACCGGGACGCAGGTGCCAGAACCTTTGAGCTTCCTGCTTTTGGGCCTGGGGCTTGTGGGAATCGGCTTGCTTAAAAAGCGATGACATCTGAAAGAACGATTGAAGATCTCAAAAGCCCCGCGGTCTTTCAGATCCGTGGGGCTTTTTTTACCAAAAGGATGAACGGATGGTGATCAGCGGAGTTTCAAGGCCCACCGTAATGACCATGCTCTCGCGATCCTTCCATTCTGTTTGAGCTCCTTAAATGAAAAACGCAAATTCGGCGCATCAATGGTTTATGTCCTTTCAGGATGACGTTTTCATCCGATCGAAGCTCAGTATTTCATCAGTTCTCGATCACCTTTGATGTGGAGCACAGGACTTTGGTTTCGATTTTGTCTTCTTGCGGCGTCTTGAACTTTTGGTTTTAAATAAGCATAGAGACCTTTCGCGGTGACGGTTCCCGTCCCGTCTTTGGCGGCTCCGCCGATGCCTTTGAGAAAATAATAGGTAAACGTTCCGTGTCCCTGTTCTTCCAGTGTGCTTGTGATCTGGTCTCCTTCAGAGGCGGCAAAAACGATCAATTTATCCGGAATCATCTCTTTTTCAGTCGACAAGACAAGAGGGCGTGCCCCTTTGGCCAGAACCGATCTGCCTCCCGACCCGGAGAAACACGCATCGAGAATGACAATCACCTCTCGAGCCGGAAGGGCGTTCAATTTCGCGTAAAGCCTGCCGAGAGGGTAGCCTGTGTTTTCTAAAAAGTTGGGATCTCCATCGTAGGGAAGGAGATAGGCTTTCCCGCTTTGTGGATCTGGGGCTCCATGACCGGAAAAATAAAAAATAACGCGGCTATTTTCATCTGTATTTTTGGCGAGCCATGTTTCGACAAACTTCTCGATGGCCTTATATCCTGCCCTCTCACCACTTAAGGAGACGACATTGCGGTTTGGAAACCCCATGGCCAGAAGATGGTTTTTCACCGCTTCCGCGTCGCGTTGCGCAAATTGCGCCTCGGGAATCTCCAAATATTTACCGATACCGATGACGACGGCGAAATCGTCTTTCCTCTCCGGATGCCTGTAGTCGGGTTTATCGACATCCGATACAAAGGTCGTGGTCTGAGACGGTTGTTGCGGCCCTTGGGAGGCCGAGACGACTTCTTTGAGCATCTCCTTCATCTGCTGCACTCTCTGGCTTTCAAGCACCTGAGACCTTTGAACCTCCTGCTCACGCAATCTCATGCTCAATCGGGCGTCCGAGACCAGCTGGGTGAGCTGTTTCAATTTCTCTTGCTCCATCTGTTTCGCGATAGACCCGCTGTTGAAAAGGATGTTGGCGTCGCACTGAATTTCAAATTTTGTGCGGTTCTCGCTGTGTCGGCTAAGATTGACGTGACAGGAACCGGGGATCATGGGGTAATCGAGATCGATTTGATGATCCGTGGCCCTCTGCACCGTGATGTATTTACCTGGAAATTTGGAAACGATGAGATCCCTGAGGATATCCATGGGCAGTTCAAATTCTTCGGAAGCCCCGGGCCCTGCGCCTGCCTGCGCAAGACCCACGCAGCCTTGAAACAAAATGCCGAATAGTCCGATGCATAATACGATGCTTTGAAGTCGCATGTTTTTCATTTTTTACCTCCTTTTACGCATTCCACAGAAGGTCTGAAGCCTCGGCTCCAGAATCACCGCCCGCTGTGATCGAATGGTCATCTGTAAATGTCATTCTAAGAAAGGTATTTTTTTGTCAAGGAGTTCCCATCAATAGAACAAGGAAGTGTTGTTAAAGGTCTTGATAACGGACAACGGAGTGAAAGACGCTCTTTTTTGAGAGAGATATGCTTTTTTTATGGCGAATTCAACTTTCTCTCAAAAAATCCGATTTTTACAAAGAGCAGTTCATCGTTGTTCGAGAAAGATGAATCGAATCAAACGGGGTGTTTGGAAGATGACGGATAGCGGACAAAAAGAAAAAATGATGACGCATCTGGAAGAACTCTTCGGCTTTGATCTCGAACAAGCGCGGACATTTATCTCCTTCTTCCAAGACGAAATGAAGCGTGGCCTCGCGGGAAATCAAAGTTCGCTTAAGATGATTCCGTCCTATATCGGCCGTCCAATCGGAAGCGAACAGGGGGAGTATATGGCCCTGGATTTGGGCGGAACAAATCTACGCGTGCTCACTGTACGCTTGGACGGGCGAGGTGGGGCGTCGGTCACGGCGGCGCGCCGGTTTACCGTTCCCCAAAGCCTCATGCATGCAACGGGACATGAGCTTTTTGATTTTCTCGCTCGATGCGTGTCCTCTTTTCTTGACGATCACTCTTCAAAAAACACCCGAAGTCGGCATTTGGCTTTTACCTTTTCTTTTCCCGTGGTACAAAATGCGGTTGACTCAGGGATATTGCTGCGCTGGACCAAGGGGTTTGCCGTATCGGGTGTCGAGGGCAAGGATGTCGTGGCCATGCTTGCCGACGCACTATCACGACAGTGCCTTAAAAATTTCCGTGTTGCGGCTTTGGCAAACGACACGGTGGGAACGCTTATGGCCAAATGTTACGCGGACCCTGACTGCGATATGGGTGTCATTTTGGGGACAGGGACCAATGCCTGTTATCCGGAAAAGGCCGGGAGAATCGCCAATATGTCCAATGTCCCCGAGAATCGGGAAATCATAGTGAATCTTGAGTGGGGAGATTTCAACCGGATAGAACAAAATATTTTTGATCAGGCGTTAGACCGGCAAAGCCTGAATCCTGGGGCGCAGCGCCTGGAGAAGATGGTTTCCGGTATGTACTTGGGAGAGCTGCTAAGGTTGGTTTTACTGAATTTGATTGAGAAGGGAGTCTGGCTCAACCCTGAACAAAGATGCCATTTCCAGCGCATTCACAGCCTTTCATCGGAACATTTGTCGCGCGCAGAAGCGGGGGAGGACATTTTGCCCTCTATGGGGATCCCCGGTACAACAAAGGAAGATGCCGCGATATTGGCGCGTGTCTCCCATATCATCGCCGCGCGCGCCGCTCGGATTGCTGCTGCGGCCATCGCTGCCGTTGTCACTTGGATGGATGAAAACATCGAAAAAAGGCACTCCATTGCGATAGACGGTTCATTATTTGAAAAATATCCACAATTTCGTACCAGCATGGAATCTATGCTCGTGGAACTGTACGGGGGGCGCTCCGCCCATTTCGACCT
>CAZPTW010000408.1:0-3360 GCA_964589235.1 uncultured Smithella sp.
AAACCAAACAGCATTGGTGTTGACCTCCGGATCGATCTGCCAAATGCCGTACTGCCTGTCAACCCATCCCACAGTGAAAATCGCCCCCCCGTTATCACCGGCCATGGATTGCGGATCCTTCACATTGGAATAATAAAAGAAAGGCGATGCCCCGTTTGACGCATTATATCGATGGACATCGTTGACGACGCATCCGGATGTGTAGATATAGCTGTTCGTTCCGTTGCTCCAATAACCCAAACCATCGATTTCCCAACCACCGCTTACATTGTAACTGGTTGTCGGTACCCCTGTGGCGGGATCAATAACATAGATCTTCCCGTTTTCGGCATCGGCATTGGTGTAAAACAACTGCGCACTCCAACCTGCCAGGCCGATCTCGGTATTGCCACGTCGATAATTCGGCGCTGTGTACACATTGCTCACGGTTCCGGTAAAGGGATCGATTTTAATGATCTCATTTGAACCATCCGCCCACTTCACTCCCCAAACATCGGCCGAAGCGCTGAGCGGACAAACCACGACACAAACCAAAAAAAGCAAAACCCAAATTTTTCTCATACGCACCTCCCCAGTCAAAGACCTTTTTGGTTCCGTCTGATTGCTTTTTTAAGGCAATAAACTCAGACGCGATAACCGCACTTTGAACATTCAACCGCTGTCAGAACTCCAGAAGCTTTTCGTCGATTAAAGAGAGGGAACAGGAAATTGAAAAAAATATAATATTTAATATGAGATGCAATGATTATACCGATATTTTCACAAACTCGTCGACAGATCCGCTTCTTTTTGTTTTTTTATTGAAATCATTGGATATTGGTCGAAGGTAGGGCAAATGAATTTTCGTCTATGAGAAAGGATGATTTGAAAGGCTCGGTGAACATGTAAAACAAACCGACAATGAACCTTGCGATCGAAAATTGATTTTTTAAATATTAAGGTTCGGAAGCGAAATGGATCGCGTCTCCATAATCTCTTTACGCCTTATCCATCCTCATCTTTGATTATTTGGCGATGTACTCAATCTCTTTGGTATTTTGCAGGATAATCGCGTCAGCGCATCTTTTTACCCTCTAAGTGTATTGAACGTCATCTTTTTTCTCTTTACCCCTTGCAAATGTATCCAGTACAAGACGGGACACTTTGTCACCAATCAGCAAGTAGGGTAAAATCACCTCATTTGCACCCGCGGCTTTGAGGGTATCGATTTGAAGGACGGAATCCGCCGTAGCCACAATGTGCGCTGAATTTGTCACCGCACGACATGTTTTCACGATTTCGACATTGTTTGTCCCCTTCAAAAGCATGTCGGGAATTGTGGAAAGGATCATTTTCGCACGTTCCACATGCGCGTGGTGCAGTGTATCCATGCTGCCAATATCGCCGAATACACCTTTGATATTTTTACTTCGTAAATGATTCAGAACCTCGAGATTGAAGTCCACCACCAAAATTTTTTTCAGCAATTCAGGATCGGCTTCCGCTATTTTCTCAATCACGGCGTTTGCTCCCCTATGAAACCCCAGAAAGACAATGGGATAATCTTCATGATCACCCTTTGCCACTTCATCCCTCTCTTGATTGCGAAATCCAAACCTCTCCAAACATCGCTCGACAAATGTGAAAATCTGGTGATTGCTGTTGATAAAATAAGACGAAAGCACAGACGTCAAAGCCATTGCGTAAATGATCATCGACACGAGGGGTCTCTTGATATGACCATATTCCAAACCGATGGCTGCGATCACCAGCGAAAATTCACTGATCTGTGCCAGATTCAAGCTTGTGACAAATGCCGTTCGTCTACCGCTTCCTGAGAATGAAAGGATCGGATAAATCGTTAAAAACCGTGAAATGACGACGAAAAGAACCACAACCATGGCTTGCGCGATGATGGAAAGAGTGGGCATGGGGATCGTCATGCCTACGGAAAGAAAAAACAACGTCAGAAATGAATCTCTCATCGGCAGGACCTTTGCGATGATGTGTACGCCATAGGGGAATGAAGAAATCGCGACACCGGCAATGAGGGCGCCCATCTCCATGGATAGTCCGATCCATGACCCGATCCCGGCCATAAGAACGCACCACGCAATGGCCATTCCAACGACCATTTCGGGTGTTTTTGCAATTCGTTCAAAAACCCATTTCAATAAATACCTACTCAATAAAAACCCAATGGCCAGAAGGACAAAACTTTTTGCAACCGCCAAAAGAGCGCTCAAAATCTTTGGATTGAAGAAATTCGGCTGAAGCGCCAAGACAAGAATCGCCCAAATGTCTTGAAAAATGAGAATCCCCAAAGACATTCGCCCGGAAAACGTGTCGAGCTCAAATTTATCATAAAGCAGTTTGACGACGATCGCCGTGCTGCTTAGCGCGCAGAAAATGGACAGATATAACGCGTCAATATTGCCCCGACCCAGACCATAACCGATGATCCAAAAAAAGCCGACACCGATAAGAATGCTCAGAATGAATTGACCGACGCCTGCCAAAATCAACGTGCGGCCGGAGGAAAGAAGTTTGACGGGGTTGAGCTCCAATCCAATGATAAACAAAAGCAGAATCAACCCAATTTCGGAGATCACCTTGATGTTTTCCGGCGCCTTGATCAATGAAAATCCAATCTCAGGACCGACGATGGCTCCGGCCATGAGATATCCGAGGATGACCGGTTGCCGAAGTGTTTGAAAAATGAAACCAAGAATCGTCGCCGCCAGGATCGAAATCCCGATTTCCGGAACCAAACTGTGCATTCCAAACGTTTCCTTCCTTTTCCGTTTGATTTTATCCAAATCGAGTTTTTACACGTCCTCATCAAAAAAAGAAAGTCGATTCTCATAATTTCTAATAGATAGAAAATACTCGACATTTAAATCGACATGGGATTAGACGCGCACATTCCACTTCGTTTCGGCAATTTTTTCTTGACATGAATCATTATAAGGTGGTAAGCGAAATATACTGATAATGAGAATCAATTGCTTATATACGCACGCGATGATGTAAAAATATGTATTTTGATTTATTAGAGATAAATATCCCGTCTTTGTCGTCGCTTTTTTTTAGGCTTTATTGATGATATTGATTATCATTTGTATTTAGATTGGGAGGCTGGCCTATGTCGCCACTTGCATTATTACAAGAAGGCGAAATCGCTGAAATTGTCGATCCTCAGAAAAATGAGTTTATCGCGCATCGTCATGGCCATCATCGCCGCAGGCAAGGTGACACCGTCTCCATCTCCCCTGAAAACCATCGAGTGAATCGCCATTTTGCCTGCGGTATTTCTTCGTCGAATCATCTCTGTCTTCTCCAGGATATGGGACTTCGCCCAGGTAAAAAAGTGGAGATGAT
>CAZPTW010000409.1:0-3355 GCA_964589235.1 uncultured Smithella sp.
ACCGCCAGCCTCCCCAAAACCGATCGAACCTCCCGCCCCGGTGGTCGAAACAAAAAAATCCATGTCTGTCGCGGAAAAAAATATCCGGACCATTTATATCACAGATTTTATGATCGACCTCAAAGACAATCAGGGCAGAAATCGAATTCTATTGTGTGATGTCGCCATGGATATTGCCGCGGATGAAGCGCTGGACCGACTGGAAGATAGCTTGGATTTAAGAAACCTTATTTACCGGACGACACAGCGATGGAGCGCTGTGGCGCTGAAATCGATTGAGGAACGAAAAAAACTGAAAAAGGAGCTGGCCGATCAAATCGACAAGCTGACGGGCAAGACCGTTGTAAGGAAAGTTTATTTTCTAAATTACTTCATTATTTGAAAAGGGAATAGAGACCGAACAAAACCCACGCGATCATTTGGACTCAGGGGAGCGGATGGAAAGAAGCGAAGCTTATAAGGCACTGGAGGAAGATTTCATATCAACTTTTATCCGGGAACTCATGCCCGGTGTTTTGCACAATTTTGCCAACCCCTTGAACGGCATCATGGGACGTTCAAAACTTCTGCAGCGTCGAATTGAAGATGTTGTCCGTAAGATTGGAGAAAAATTTCCCGACACGCATGCGGTGCTCGACGAGGAGCTTCAGAGGATAAAAAATGACATCCGTGCCATCAATAAAGAATCCGATAGATTTTTTGAAATGTTTCGGGATGCATCCGGCAAGTTTTACGCGCTGGCCTCAAAAGGCGAGGAAAGGGTCAACCTCTCCCAGTTGTTGGCGGCGGAAATGCGTTTCGCCAATTTCTATCTTGAGTTCAAGCACGACATCCGCAAAGAGTCCAAACTGGATGAGGAGACACCCGAGATCCAGGGGGATATGGCCGAATTGACGCTGGCTTTCTGGCGACTGATCCGGTTTGCGATGTCTCGAGCCCTTGCGGATCAGAATAAGGATTTCTTTCTGGAAACAAGCCATGATCACGAAAATATCTATGTTATTATTCAGTATTCTGGAGATCCTCTGTCCGCCGAAGAAAAAGATGTGCTTCAGAGGTGCTTGGCGCAAGAGACACGTTTTCTGAATGATATGACCATAGAAAAAGGATTGTTCATGGCGATGAGTGTATTGAGAAAACACGCAACCCGTCTTCAGTTTCGGTGTGAAAATGGGAAAAATGTGATTTGCCTCACAATTCCTTATCGAATACCGAAGACGTAAATAAAAGGAATTTAAGTCATTCTGTCTTCTTGACGATGTAGCATAATAAATCCGGTCTTCATGAAAAAAAAGTGAAGCGGTGGAGAAGCATACATGGTCAGGGCGATCGATTTACAAACGTCAATCTTACAGACCTCTCCAATGGAGAAGATTCAGCAAATCCAGCAGCATCAGGCGGAATTGCAGCAGAAATATCAACAGTTGAGGCTTTCAGAGGAAGATCGCCTGGCAAAAGAAAAAGTCAATGATTTCAAAGAAGCAGAGAAGTCAAAAATCCGTGCGAAAATAGAGCGGGAAAACAGGGAAAAGGGTTCAAACCGCAGAAATCAGAATCAAGCCGACCTTCATTCAGCAGAGACAAGCGAAGATTCAGAGGAGGGAGGTTTGATCAACATTACGGTATAAAATGAACAATATCAATCCAATCGTTTTTCAATTGATTATCGATCTCGCGATTCTCGCCGCCATATTCTTTCTTTTGTGGCGTTTCAACATCACGCTTAGAAATCCGATCATAAAGTCTCATCGGGATATGATGAAAGATTTGAAAGCTGTAATGGAGGAGTCACAGGCGGCTTCAGAAAACTTTCTGAAAATGCTGGAGCAAAGCCGATTGAAGATGAAAGAATTGGCCATTGAATTAGAATTGAAGGAAAAAAGGGTGAAAGCGTTGCTTGAAAAACAGGAAAATGGAATAGTCTTTTCCGAATATCAGCAGGCGCGACCGGCAAACGAAAAATATGATCAGGTCATCCAAATGATCCAAGGAGGCTATTCTAAGGCGCAGGTTGCTGAAGCCACGGGTTTCACTGAGCCGGAAATAGGATTGATTGTCGATCTCTACCGGGTAAAAAATGAGACGTCCTGATGGTCCAGACTCCACAAATTCCAAACATTTCCGGCAATTTGAGTTCATTTATCGAGATTGCGCGAACGAATCCTGCCCAGACGGGTCTCACCCTGGGGGATCTCCTGACCGTCGATGTCATCGAGACATTAGCCGAAAACAAGTTTATTTTAAGTTTGAACGGGACGAAAGTCCAAGCCCAAAGCGAAGTGCCTTTGTCGGCGGGGACAACACTCCAGGTCAAAGTTTTCAGCTTGCAACCCAAATTGCAACTCCAAATTCACGAGAATCCTTCTCGAACGACAGAACTTCCCTCTCATCAATTTGCCGGTTATAAGGCCGATTCCCCCACTTCCTTGATTGAGGTTTTGGGGCGAGCGCCTGCAAATGATGTTGATGTTCAAAAAGCGAAAGGGAAATGGCCTATTGAACTCGTTTCCGGGCAAAACGTAACGATTACAGTTCTGGAAAAAGGTCCAGGCAACCAGCATCAATTTGCCATTCGAGATTTTATATTCGCGGCCACAAGCGACATCCCTCTGCAGGTAGGTCAAAAGCTTCAAGTCAAGGTACAAAGTTTAGAGCCGCAAGTCGTTCTGACGGTTACGGATCCCCAAAGACAGGCAGCCCATGCGAAAGTGAATGAAAGGCTTGTACAATGGCGTATTTATCCGGACGCTATGGCCCAGATGATCGCGAAGTCAGCGGAATTCACAGAGAATCTAAAGTCTCTGGAATTCCCTTTAGGGGTTTCTCAACAAGATATCGATCATTTAAAGGAGCTGTTGAATAAGATTGTTTATTCGAGCAACACATTGAAAAATCAAATGTTCATAAGAGATTTTGTGGCGCAAACGGGAATGATGCTGGAAAGAGGTTTGGCTTTACAAGCCGGGCTGGAAACGACGGAACCGATGATCGCGCCATCCGATCATGTGAGACAAAGTCTTTCTGAAATTTTGGAGACGGTTTATTCGACGTTGAGAAGCTCAACCAAGTTAGATATCGAAACAACTGCGAAATTCAAGGAATTTGCCATTTATACAGAAAATGTTCTAAGAGACCTTCCGTTGGCAATCACAAAGAAAGACACTGAAACTCTGATTCAATATCTGGGGCATCTTGCCTCTTTTGCAAAAGCGAAAAACATTCCACCCAGTCTTAGAAATATGGTCATGCAGGCCCGCGTGGACATCGAGAAAAATTGGATTCATTTCGAGGGAAAGAAAAACGCTCTGGGAGTCTTCGACGTGACGAACACTGTCAAAGCGTCATTGCTCAAATT
>CAZPTW010000410.1:0-3325 GCA_964589235.1 uncultured Smithella sp.
ACACGAACGTCGGCGGCTTGATTCCGGTTTGCGTTGCGTAGGCGATGGTCATGGCACGGTTTTGATAGCGGGGCATCGGGTTTTTGCGTAGAGATTTTTCCACCAAATCGTTGAGCGGGGAGGTCTCGATCCGCATGCGATATTGGGCGTAAACCTCATCAATCAAACCGAAAAGTTTCGGCGCCCGCTGACCGGTTACGGCGGAAATGAAGATAATCGGGGCAAAATCCATGAATTTCATTTTGTCCTTAATGTCCGCCACGTATTTCCCGACGGTGGAATTGTCCTTCTCGATCTTGTCCCATTTGTTTACGACAACGATGCAGGCTTTGCCATTTTCATAAGCCAGCCCGGCTATTTTGGTGTCCTGTTCGGTTAGACCTTCTTCGGCATCGATCAATAAAAGTGCGATATCACAGCGGTTAATGGACTTGAGCGCCTGCACGACGCTGTATTTCTCAAGCGTCAGGCTGATTTTGTTCTTCCGGCGGATCCCCGCAGTATCAATAAAAAGATACTTTTTGCCGTGGGCTTTGACGACGGTATCGATGGCATCGCGTGTGGTGCCGGGTATGGGATTGGCGATGCTTCTTTCCCGGCCGCAGATCAAATTGATGAGCGACGATTTGCCGACGTTGGGCTTGCCCACAATGGCGATGGCGATCGGCTGATCCTTCGTCTCTTCATCCTCTCGGGTTTCCGGAAAATCTTTTGTGACGAAGGCCAGGAGTTCATCCACCCCCAGGCCGTGTTGGGCGGAGATGGGATAGATCGAATCGATGCCCAAACGATAATATTCGGTCAGGAGCGCTTCATGGCGCGCGCCGTCCACTTTGTTGGCGACGTAGACGACCGGTTTGCCCCGGCCGCGCAGTAACCGGGCGATTTCAATATCCGAGGGGGTTAAACCGTCTCGTCCGTCCATCAAAAAAAGGATGATGTCGGCTTCCTCGATGGCCAGATGGGTCTGCTCGCGCATCTGAACTAAAATGCGTTCTTCGCTGGACGGTTCAAAACCACCGGTGTCGATGAGGGTGAAAGCTTTTTGGTTCCATTGGCAATCCATATAATTGCGGTCGCGGGTGGCACCGGGTTCGTCGATCACGATGGCTTTCTGTTTCCCCACGATCCGGTTGAAAAGCGTTGATTTCCCGACATTGGGACGACCGACAATGGCGACGACGGGCTTGGACGACATGGGAAACCTCTATTTAATCAATCCGAATTCTTTAAGGAGACGGTCGGAAGCGGTCCAATCTTTTTTAACGCGCACAAACAATTCCAGAAAGACTTTTGCACCGAAGAGATTTTCCATGGAAAGTCTGGCCAAGGTTCCTATTTTCTTGAGCATGGCGCCTTGCTTGCCGATCATGATGGCTTTTTGCGATTCTTTCTCCACAGTGATGGTTGCGCTGATGCGGATGACATTGCGTCTTTCGTCTTCTTTAAATGCGTCCACGGTCACCGCCGAAGCATAGGGAATCTCCTGAGAGGTCAGGCGCGTAATCTGCTCCCGAATGAACTCGCCGGCGATGAAGCGTTCGGTGGCATCCGTGACCATATCCTCGGGAAAGAGCCTGGGGCCTTCGGGAAGCTCTTCCTTCAGAGATTCGATCAATTCGTCGATGCCTTCTCTTTTCAGCGCTGAAATCGGAAATATTTCTTTGAAATTGTATAGGTTGCGTGCCTGATCGATCAAAGGCAAAAGCAGGTGTTTTTCAATCCGGTCGATTTTGTTGATGGCCAAGTAAACCGGTGTCGTTTTTGGGGTCTGTTGGAGGGATTCGATCAAATAAAGATCTTGCTCGCCGATTTTCCGATCCGCTTCGATCATCATCAAAAGGACATCCGCTTCACCGATTGTCTCCCGCGCCGCTTGCACCATGGCCCGGTTGAGCGGCCTTTTCGCTTTATGAATGCCCGGAGTGTCCAGGAGAATCAATTGCCCGTCCGGCAGGTTCTTGATGCCGGTAATGCGGTTGCGCGTGGTTTGCGGCTTGTCGGCGACGATGGAAATCTTCTCGCCGCAAACCGTGTTGAAAAACGTCGACTTACCGACGTTGGGACGCCCCAAAATAGCGATGAACCCTGAATGAAATGCCATCCTCTTTTCCACCTCATCAAATTCCCGCAATCCTGAGAGAGGTTTGATCCCCCCCGGGAGTTACAAGTGATATTCGTCCGGGAATGTCAGACGGATCGGAGTCTATAACGATATCAGCGTTCGGGTAAAGCTTTTTTATGGCTGTGAGATTTTCGTTTTGATACCCCCGAAAATTGGATATGTCGCGACTGTTTACCAAAAAGCGTAATTGTCTGGTATTTTTCGGTATGTCTTTCAGCAGGTTCAGGGTGGAACTGTAAAAAATGGACGAATAAACGAGGGAACCGAAAGCGGGGTGCTTTGGTCCGGCCAGCACGGCTCCGATGCGGCTCATCTCCGGCGTTGTCTGCAGTCCGAAACGGATAATGCGGATTTCCGCGGGTGCCAGCACCTCCCAGGCCAGCCGACAGCGAAAGACGGCCTCCCCAATCGAAAGCGGCTGATAAAGACCTTGGCGATATAAATCGGCGAGCCTTGTATCGCTCAGCACCAATGTGGGATGGATGCGGACCATATCCGGTGCCAGTTTGACCGTTTGGTTCAAGGTGTCTAAAAAAATCTCTCGAGAATCCCCCGGCAAGCCGGCCATCAGGTGTATGCCGATTTTGAACCCTTGGTCTTTGATCTGTTTGACAGCGTCAATCGTCGCTTGGGCGTCATGACCGCGGGAGGCTCGCTTCAGAACGTCGTCATCAAATGACTGCGCGCCGAGTTCGATGGTTCGGACGCCTCGATCACGCAAAAAGATCAAACCATCCCGGTCGATATCATCCGGTCGTGTTGAGATCCGAATGGAATCGACGCGTCGTTCCTGAATATATCGGTCGGCCCAGGATAGAAGGCGTTCTTGATCCGGTTTTTCAAGTCCCGTAAAATTACCGCCGTAAAAGGCGATTTCCACTTTGCGCCGCTTGTCTTTGTTCCAATGGAGATAGGATTCGATCTCGCTTCCGAAAGACGCCTTGGACAGATAGGTATCGAATGGTCCGGCGGAGATGTTTTGATTGCAATAAACGCAGCGGTTCGGGCAGCCTCTGTGCGTGATAAAAATGGGAATGACGAGCGGCTTTTCCCGAAAAGACGGATCAGGGCGCATCATGGCCGTGAATGCTTTCCCAGGCTTTCTGGGCAGCCTGTTTTTGCGCATCTTTTTTGCTCTTGCCTCGTCCGATCTGCCGGATGACGCCCGCGACATCGACTTCGACTTTGAACATTTTGGCA
>CAZPTW010000411.1:0-3309 GCA_964589235.1 uncultured Smithella sp.
GCCTCTGCTGGCGCTCGGATTGGGCAGCCATCTGGAGGTGGCCTTCGACGGCATGGAGATTTCATCCTACCTGAATATGTCGAAAAAGCCCTTGCCGATCTGCCTGAAATCAACGACGTCTGCGTTTACGGCATTCCTGCGAGCACCGGTGCCCCCGGTGAAAGTGACATCGTTGCCACCGTCGTGCCCGTTGACGGTAACGCAGCCGCCATTCACGCGGCGAGCATTTACGGGGCACTGGTCAAAAGCCTCGAGAAGAACTCTATCCCCACCTATCTTCAGATTGTGCCCGAAATTCCCAAAACCGCGTCGGAAAAAAACCTCGATAGGATCCTGAAGGAGGAATTCCGTCCCAATGCGCCCAACGTGATTTTTCTTGGATAGCTAAAAAGATGCCGCTCAAGGCGACAGTTGCTGAGACCGCAGGCGGTCACGGCTCAGCGGCGCCGTTTTTGTGAAACAGGCTTTTTTCAAGACAAACGCACTCATCGAGAAGGGGGGACTCATGTTGAAAAGATCGGAGGTCAAATCATTCATAACCCGTTTTCCCAGATTCGAGGAAGAAATTCTTTCACTATACTATGCACCGCGCATGCCCAAAGCAATGATCAGAGAAAGCGAAAAAGTTGTTGCCCTGGCCCGCAAGTTCAACGACGAAGTCGCCAGGCCTTTGTCACTGGAACTTGACCGCAAAACACATGAAGACCCCGACTACCTTGCCGTGGAACTGGTGAAGAAGGCCAATACATGGGGCTTTTACACCCTCTGGATCCCCAAACTCTTTGGTGGAAAGGGCTGCAATATGCCTTCTTTGTCCTATTTTCTCGAGGAGATTGGGTCGGTCTGTGTCGGCATCGCCAACGTGATCGGTGTGCATTATCTCGGGATGGCGGCTTGCATGATGCTGTGCAACACGAAAATCATCAGAAGAGTGTTGAGCGAGGTGGCCGACGGTGAAAAAACCGGCAATCCCTGTCTTATCTCTTATGCCATCACGGAACCCAACGCCGGCACCGATGTGGAGGAGGTGGAACTGGAAGCCAGAGGCAAACTCGGCTGCCACGCCAGAAAAGTCAAGGGCGGCTACATCGTCAACGGAAGCAAGGTTTTCATCTCCAATGGACATCTTTCCACATGGCATGTCGTCTATGCTTACGCCGACTTGAAAAATGGCGCTGACACCAAGGTGGCGATGATGATCAAGCGGGGAATGAAAGGTTTTTCCTTGGGCTCACATGAAAATAAGATGGGGCAGCGGGTCTGCCCGGCCAGTGTGCTCATCTTCGAGGACTGCTTTGTCCCGGATGAACTGGTCGCCACAGACCCGCAATCCATTAAATATTTCACGAAACAGTCCCCCCGCGATATGAACATGCGCCACATCGACTATGTTTTTTCCATGTCCAGAGCCGGTGTCGGTGCGTTCGGCACCGGGGCCGCCCGCGGAGCCTTCGAAGCGGCTCTCAAACACGCCTGTGAGACCGAAATTGACGGCAAACCCATGGTCAGCTACGAATGGGTTCAATGCCGTCTGGCCGAGATGTACGCCAATGTCAGACTCGGCAGACTGGCGTATAGCGAAGCCAATTTGGCCAATCAGCATCGTGGCGTCTACAATCTCCTCCAGATGAAACCTATTTATTATTACCTGAAATTCACGCCTTTGGCGTTTTTCAAAACGATTATCGCCCCCTTGCTCAACCGTCCTTTCATGACATGGCTCATGAGCAAGTGGTACATGGACTGGCAAAAACTGAAAGACCAGCATCTGACCACCGGCATAGCCTCCATGGCCAAGTTCTCCTGCACGGACTTCGGCGTCAGAAATTGCCAGATGGCCCTTGAACTGATGGGGAAAGCCGGGCTCCGTCAGGACAGTGGCGCCGAAAAAATCCTACGCGACGCCAAGCTTCTTCAGATCTATGAAGGCACCAACCAACTCAATCGGATCAATCTGTTCAAAACCATCATCGCCCCCGTCGCCCCCCATGCGGCGTTTTTTGAAGACTAGACAAGGAGGACGCCATGCTGACCGCTTTGAACAAAGACCTCAAACCCTTTGAAGATCTCATTACCTCGTTCTCCAAAGGGGAACTCAAACCGCATGTGGAAGAGCATGACCGCTTCCCCTTCGGCAGTCTCGACGACAAGCTCATTGATAACGCCTTTTCCAAGATTTTTGATCTGGGGTTCCTCGGCATCATGCTTCCCGAGAAATACTCAGGCATCGGCCAGGGGATCAGCGCCATGTGCATGATGCTTGGCCACATCGCCGAGGTGGATGCATCGTACGCCCTGATCATCCTGACGAGTGCGTTATCCCAGCAAATCATCCTGAATGCCGACGCAGACAGAATTGCAGGGGAAATCTATCCTGCCGCTTCCACCGCACAAGATTACCTCATGGCGTTTCCATCGTTCACCGACCCCGGCCAAGCCGCCGATTTGCCAAAGGCTTTGCCGTCCGACAAAGGTTTTATCCTTTCGGGGAAACTCGATTATCTTGTCCTCGGTAATTTCTCGAATCGTGCCGTTATACCAGCCAAAACGTCAGATGGAAAAGGATATTCCTTCTTTCTGGTTAACCTCAGAGACAAAAGGGTTATAAAAAGCGCCCCTGTTTTCAGTCTCGGACTTCACGCGTGCCCCATCGTCGATATTGTCATGGATGGTATAAACGCCGAAATGATCGGTGATGAAGACAAGGGAGAAGAATACTTCAGGATGACATCCAAAATCATGCACGTGGCAGCGGCAGCCATCAACGCAGGGATCATGAGAGGTTCGCTTCGTGCCGCCGCCGACTACACCAGAGAACGCGAACAGGGCGGCAGACTCGTCATCAACTGGTCTGAAGTGAGAATGCTCCTGGCCAATATGGCAATCAAGACAAAAGTTGCCGAACTTTGCGTCACTCAAACCTGCAAGGTGATCGATGAACACCTCGAGGACTGGGGCTGGATCAGTATTGCTTCGACCTTGCACGTCCACGATCTCGCCTGTGAGGTCGTCACCGACGGCGTCCAGCTGTTGGGCGGCTATGGGTATATGAAAGACTACGGCCAGGAGAAGCGCTACCGGGATGCCAGACAGGTGCAAGCGCTCCTGGGCCTGGTCCCCCTCAAGAAATTGGCGCTGGTCAAGGAAAATATCGTATGAAATAACGAGCTGCATCAGAGGCCGAAAAACATTCTTCAGGACTCACGGCCTTCGTCTTCCATGCATCGAGGTCTTGATAGACAACGCCATGAAGGAACCTGAATGTCTGTCTTGCCGTTTTGGATCCGGAAAGACATTGAACGCGCAGAA
>CAZPTW010000412.1:0-3296 GCA_964589235.1 uncultured Smithella sp.
CGCCGTCGGGCAATACCTGTGGCAGGCCATGTCCATACGAAATTCGGGTTTCAGCGGGCCTGCCGTCTAGGTCTCCATTCTCTGGAGGATATGATCGGCGACGCCAGACTGATGGATGAAGAAATTTTGGAAATGGCGCAAAAGAAAATGGCCGTCGTGCCCACCATGATCATTGCACAAATGATGGCCGCGCCTGAAGCCTATGCGGAGCTTCCAGCGATTTACCGAACGGATTTTATCAGACGTGAAATCGCTTTGCGCGGACAGTATCTCGACGGCTGCACAAACCACGACGTGGAATTGGACATTCATCGGGCCAATAGGGATTCTCTTGCGAGTTTTCAGAAGTTCGGCTGCGAGAGTCTCTACCGGAAGGGGATATTCCTGCCCCGTCCTGATCTTTATTTCAATATTCTGCTTCGCGCGCCGGACAACCTTCTGAGGATGAAACAGGCAGGGGTCTTGATCGGTTGCGGGACGGACTCGGGTGTACCGTTTATGTACCATGGGTCGCTGTGGCGGGAGATGGAAATGCTGGGCCGAATCGGTTTCTCGAACAAAGAAATTCTGCAATGCGCGACGATCCACAATGCCAGGATTCTGCAAATGAGCGATCGGATCGGCACGCTTGAAAAGGGTAAATGGGCCGATCTGGTCGTATTGGACGACAATCCCTTGGAAAAGATCGAAACCTGCCGAAGACCGGTTTGGGTTTTAAAAGGCGGCCAAATTTATTGGTGGCCTTCCAAAGACTCGTGTCCCATGTCCAAAAGCGGTGGTCCTGCCGATCCGCTGACGGCTTTCCGATAAAGGTTGGCGTTTTCCAAGGCCGTGCTGAGAAAAACGGAAATGGACTGAAGCATTTTTTCATCCGCCTCGTTGAAGGGACCTTCCAGTTTGTTCAAGACAGCGATGACGCCTTTGACTTTCCCCCGAGTGATCAGCGGGACGCAAAGCATCGTTCTGGGCGAGAATCCCAGCTCTTCTTGCATCATGGGGAGAAGATCGGGGTAGTCTTGAGAATCGTTGACGATCAAGGAAATACCACTTTCAAAGACATGGCCGGCGACGCCCGCGCCTTTGGGCAGTTTAATGGTTTTGAGTTTTTGCATGTCCAGATGAAAAGCCGCTGTGAAAGCCAGTTCGTCATTCTCAGGCATCATCAGATATCCCGCTTCAACCGGCAGGACGGCCCGGATGATTTCCATCGTGTGAGACAACACTTTTTCCGTGTCGAAGGTGGAAGCGGCCAGTGCGCCGCCGATCACGCGCAGCGTATCCAAGACGCGGTCTCGGCGGATCAGCGATTCGATCATGTGGTCTTTTTCCATCGCCAGGGAGAGATGATCCCCCATGATATCGATGATTTCGTTTAGCCGGTTCCAGTCGTTTTGCTGAATGTTGAAAATGAGAATCAGGCTAGTGACCCGACCTTCCACCTTGAGCGGCATGATCAAGGCGGTGTTCACGCCGGGTTGACCTAGAAGTTTTTTGTCGATGTAGGTGGTCACGTCTTTCACATCGGGGATGAAGATGTTTCGCTGCTCGTTAATGGCTTTTTCCAAGATCGTGCCTTCGTACGTAAACGTTCTGCCTCGGTTGAGATTGGTGGAAATGAAACTCCGGAAGTCCACGATGCTCAGTTTATGGGGGCTGGCTTTAATGACTTGCAAAAGCGCGATCGTGTCAAAAGCGATGTTTTTCCTCATTTGTTCGAAAATTTCCTGGGCCATCTCCTGTCCTTTAAGGCTGGAGTTGATGGTTTTGGAAATGATGCGCATCGATTGGATGTTGCGCGAGAGGCTCAGCATCTCTTGATACATATTGATGTTATCGTAAATGTAGGCGGTATTCGACAGAAGCGGGATCAGAAGGTCAACATCCTTCGGCGTGAAGACCTCATTCGATTTTTGGCGGGAGATCGTCACGACACCGATGATGTCATGGCTGGTCTTAAGCGGCATGCAGATGAAAGACCTGGTGGCATATTGGTTTCGGGCCTGCCTCCCGAAGCGATGGTCTTTTTCGATATCTTCCACCAAAAGAGGCGCCTTGTTGATGACGGTGTATTTGGCGATGCTGTTGTCGAAGTCGGTGATCATTCCTTTTTTGGCATGTTCGCTTTGCCCGATATTGGCTTTGATGATGAAGTGTTCCTTGTCGGGCCGTGAGAGCATCATGACGGAACCTGTATCGGCCTTGACGAGTCGAAGCGCCCGTTCCAGGGCGATGAAGAGCAGATAATCGGCGTTGAGCGTCATATAAGACAGGTCGTAGAGCTCCTTGAGGGTTTCCGTTTCCGAGATCTTCCTGTCCAAATCCTGTTTTTTGTTTTCGAGTTCATCCTCCAGGTTTTGGAAAGACTGAACTATCCCTCCCAACTCATCGGCCGGGCCGGCTGGAGGCTTTTGGGTTGCGGCGTGTGCTTTTTGAGAGAGTTGGCTCGATATGTCTTTGACATGATCAAATGTTTTGCGCAAAATGCGGAAACCCAGAAACATGAACGTGAGAAAAAGGATGACAAAGGGGGCAAAAAATCGATCGGTGACGATATCGTATTTGATTCCAAAATAAGTCATCCCGGTCACCGGGACGATGAAAAAAAGGGCGAAAGCGAGAAATAGTTTGAAATGGACGCGCTTATGATCGCGTGAAATACCGTAGAACCAATCCGTTAAATTCATACGTTCCTCTGTAGATGGAAATGGGGGAGCATTTTTTGTTGGCTGTGATTATGATGAAAGTCATGAAATGTCAAGATCAGAGAAAGGCTTTGTAAGAATGCGACAAGAATGGTGACTTTTCTTTTTAACTATGCTAAGCATCACCACTTGCAAAGAACCGGGCCAATCCATTGCCGATAAATCTGGGGAAGGTGATGACCGGCCTAAAAAATAAAAGAGGAGAAAGATTATGGCATTAAATCCGTTATTAGATTCACGGGATCAAAGGTTTGTCCTTTTCGAAATTCTCGAGGCGGATAAACTGAGTCAGTATGAAAAATATGCTGATTTTGACAGGGATACTTATGAGGCGACCTTGGAATTGGCTGAACAGATCGCTGTCGAACAAGTCTACCCGGCTAACAAAGAAGCGGACCAAACCGGTGCGAAATACGATCCGACGACCAAAACCGTATCGGTTCCCGCAGGGTTTCATACCGCAATGAAAAGTTATGTCGAGGCAGGTTTTTCCGGGTTAAGCAACGGCCAGGAATACGGTGGGTCGGGCATGCCTGAAACCATCTACCGTGCCGTCATGGAATATTTTTGCTCGGCCGGTGTGGCCTTCAGTTC
>CAZPTW010000413.1:0-3291 GCA_964589235.1 uncultured Smithella sp.
CCCGGCGGTCCTGAACGCCATCGAAGCGTCGGCCCGGAACATCGGGTACGGGAAACAATCATCTTGCGGAAAACGATCCTGATCGCTTGCCGCCGTCACAAGGAGCTTTATTATGGAATTCAAATACGACGTCAGAGATTTGAAGTTCATCCTCAAGGAGTGGCTGCCCACGCAGGAGGTCTTGGCGTGCGACCGCTACCGGGACAATTTTACCATGGATGACGTGGATCTGCTTATCAACGAAGGTTACAAGGTGGCCAAAGAAGTGGTTCACCCGATCAACGCGCCGGGCGACAAAATCGGCGTCAAATTCGAAAACGGGCAGGTGACGCCTGTGCCCGGGTTTAAAGAGGCCTATCGGTTCTTACAGCAAAACGGATGGGGATCGTCCAGCGAATGTATCAAGGTGGACACCGGCATGCCGCTCATCTTATACAAAGCCAACGCAGAGATGAACACCGCCGCCTGTCCGGCGCTGACGTCCTGCATCAAACTCACGTCCGGCGCAGCCAACTTGATCCTGCGTTTCGGCACAAAGGAAGACCAGGATCGATTCATCCCCAAAATGCTCGACGGCTCCTGGCAGGGCACCATGTGCCTGACGGAGCCGAACTTCGGCTCGGACACAGGCGACATCATCACGCGCGCCTACCCCACCCAAGACCCGCGCATCTGGAAAATCAAGGGGACCAAAATGTTCATCACGGCGGGCGACCAAGGCACCTGCGAAAACACCATTCATCTGCTACTGGCGCGCCCGGAAGGCGGAGCCCCGGGGTCCGCCGGCATCGGACTGTACATCGTCCCCAAATACTGGGTGAACGAAGACGGTTCCCTGGCCGGCCCCAACGATGTCACCACGGTCGGGGTCGAACACAAAATGGGGCTTCATGCGCAAGCGACGGCGCTTCTCAATTTCGGGGACGAGGATTGCTGCCGCGGCATCATGCTTGGACCTCCGCCGGACGCCAAAGGCCACTCCCAAGGTCTGGCCATGATGTTCCACATGATGAACGAATCCCGCATCGGTACGGGGCACAACGCCAACACGCAGGCCGCGGCCGCTTATTATTTCGCCTCCCAGTACGCCACCGAACGGATCCAGGGGCGCCCCTTCGGAATCAAAAACGCCGAACGTGTCCCCATCATCAAGCATGAAGACATCCGGAGAATGCTTCTGGACATGAAAGCCCATGTGGAAGGCATTCGGGCGATGATCTTCAAGGGGTTCTACTATCTGGACATCGAAAGCAACTCCCCGGACAAGGACCGGGCGAAAAAGTACGCCTCGTTCGCCGAAATACTCACCCCCATCGTCAAATGTTACGGCTCGGAAGCCTCGCTCGGCGTCATCGCCCAGGCCATTCAGGTGTTGGGCGGCGTCGGGTATACCCAGGAATACCCCGTGGAGCAGTATCTCCGAGACTCCAAGATCCTCACGATCTGGGAAGGGACATCGTTTATTCACGCCAACGATCTGATCGGCCGAAAAATGCGGATGAAAGACGGCCTTCCCTTTGCCGCGTGGCTCCAAGACATCTCGGATTTCATCGACACCCATGGCCGTCACGCGACCTTTGCCAAGGAAATGAAAACCCTCGCCTCGGCCTTTGAGGCCGCGCGCGACGTCAAAGCGATTTACGACGACTGGTACAAGAACATGGACAACAAGCGCCAACTGATTCCTCTTTACGCGCAAAAAGCCTTGTTTGTGTTCGGTGAGGTCTACGTCGCCATGTGTCTTTTGGATCAGGCCATCCTTGCGGAAAAGAAACGGGAAACGCTCACGCCCCAGGACGGGGATTATACCTTCTATACCGGTAAAATCGCCGCGGCGAAATATTACGCCAACAACATTCTCCCCCAGGCGCTGGTGCTCGCGGCGTTGATCAAAAGCGAGGAAGACACGGTGCTTTCCTGCCCGGAAGAGGCGCTGGTGGTTCGCTGAAAGGCGCCGATGAACGCCGAGGGGGCCGCAGGTGGTTTGATCAAACGGTGGGGCGAAGCATCGCTTGCACTGACATTCATGCAAAGAGAAGAATTTTGGAGACAGAGACATGAAAGACATCTATATTGTGGAAAGTGTGCGCACAGGGATCGCCAAAGCTGGAAAAAACTCTTGGTTTGCCAACCTCCGGGCCGACGACATGTCCGCGCTGGTCATGAACGAGGCTATCGGCAGGGCGGGGCTTGCCGACAAAAGGGAGATGATCGATGACGTCATCTGGGGCGGAACGGCTTTGATGAAAGACATGGGATCCAACATCGGGCGCTACGCCGGCATCATGGCGGGCCTGCCTTACAGCGTGCCGGGCTGCACGGTCGACCGATTCTGCTCTTCGGGCCTGCAATCGATCGCCTTTGCCGTGGCGTCGATCAACATGGGGTGGGCGGAGCTGATCCTGGCCGGCGGCGTGCAACATATGACCCACATCCCCATGGGAACGATGTCGGACCCCAACCCGAGGCTCAAAGATTTCTGTGATCCGCAGATGATCTCCATGGGGTACACGGCGGAAATGGTCGCGCGCAGATATGGGATCACAAGGCAGGAACAGGACGAAATGGCGGTCGAAAGCCACGCCAAGGCGCATGAAGCCACCCAAAAGGGCTTGTTCAAGGACGAAATCCTCCCCATCGAGGCGGACGTCCCGCGGGAAGACGGAACGACCCAAAAGATGATCGTGGATCGCGACCAGGGCATCCGCCCGGGCACCACCCTCGAGACGCTCGCGAAGCTCGAACCTGTCTTCATCAAAGACGAAAGAGGGACCGTCACAGCCGGCAATTCAAGCCAAACCAACGATGCCGCCGCTTGCCTGGTGGTCGCAAGCAAAAAAATATGCAAAAAACTCGGCCTCAAGCCGAAGATGCGGCTGGTGGAATTCGCCGTGGTCGGTGTCGACCCGGCCTACATGGGCATCGGGCCGGCCGTCGCCATCCCCAAGGTGCTCAAGCAAGCCAAGATGAAAATGGAAGACATCGGCTTGTGGGAAGTCAACGAAGCTTTTGCCGCGCAGGCCGTCTACTGCACGAAAACTCTGGGCATCCGCAATCATAAACTTCTCAATCCCCGGGGCAGCGGAATATCGCTCGGACATCCGTTGGGCTGCACAGGCGCAAGGATCGCCACGACCATCATGCACGAAATGCCTTACTACGGGGTCAAGTACGCCGTGGAGAGCATGTGCATCGGTCACGGTCAGGGAGCCGCCGCCATCTGGGAGTGGGTGGGGAAATAAAAAAACTTCAGGGCGAAGGCGGATGGAACATCGGGTGGGGCGGTCGCTG
>CAZPTW010000414.1:0-3274 GCA_964589235.1 uncultured Smithella sp.
TTCGACAACGAAACGGTTTGGGACACTCAAACAAACTTGATGTGGGCCGCCAAAGACAATGGGGAAGCCATCAACTGGTACGGTGCCAAGAAATACTGCCAAACCTTTCGAGGCGGCGGTTATCGGGATTGGCGACTGCCCACAGCGCAGGAATTGGCGGGCCTTTATCAAGAAAACAAAACCCCGAGAAAAAGCCCCGAGAAAAATCCTCTGCATGTGACACCGTCAATCGCGCTTACCGCCTGTTGCCCCTGGACCTCGGAAACGCGGGACGCGGAAGCTCAGTATTTTGATTTCACGGACGGTACGATATGGTGGTTTCTGACGCCGGGGACATCCGTCAACCGGGTGCTTCCGGTACGGCGGGTCCAACCTCCTTAAGATATTTTTTCAAGGTTGCCGACGCGGACGCCGACAAGCCTGACCTTTCTGCCTTTGAGCTCAACGCGCTTCAAACAGGAAAAGGCCAATCGTCGGATGTCCTCCTCTCTGAATAGGGCGGTTGGAACCGAGCAGGCGCGGGTTATGGTTTGGAAATCACGGTAACGGATCTTTAACGTAACCGTGCGGGCGGCCAAATGGCGTTGAGCCAAATCCCCGACGACCTCCCGGGTCAATTGCGCGATCGTTTTGGCGATGATCTGCCAAAGGGCCACATCCGTTTGATAGGTCGTCTCCCGGCTGAAAGATTTCGGCTCCCAATGGGTGACTATGGGACGGTCATCCATGCCCCTGGCCGCTTCATAAAGATAGCGGCCATAGGAAGCGCCGAAATGGCGCACCAGAATGTCCAATGAAAGAGCCGCCAACTGGCCGATGGTTTCAATGTTCATTGATTTCAAATGTGCTTCCGTCTTGGGGCCGATTCCGTAAAGTTTTCGAATCGCCAAGGGCCAAATCCGGCTTTCGAGATCATTTTCCGTCAGGATGGTGAGTCCGTCGGGCTTTTGCATATCGGAGGCGATTTTGGCTAAAAGCTTGTTGGGGGCGATGCCGATGGAACAGGTCAACCCCGTTTTCTCCCAAATACCTCTTTTAATCGTGACCGCGATGGTCTCACTGTCATAGGGCACATCGGTAATGTCCAGATAGGATTCATCGATCCCGGCGTTTTCTTCAAGCGGAGAGATGTCCCGCAAAACGCCTTTGAACAAACGAGACGCCGCCTCGTACGCCTCAAAGTCCACCGGAAGAAAAACCCCCTCTGGACAGATTTTATAGGCGGTTCGCAACGGCATCGCGGAATGAACCCCGAACTTTCGGGCCTCATAATTGGCCGTCGAAACAACGCCTCTTTTTCTGGGATCCCCCGTGCCGCCGATAATGACGGGCTTGCCTTTCAAGTCCGGGTTTTTCCTTTCTTCCACCGCGGCGAAAAACGCATCCATATCGATATGAAGAATTCTTCTTTGACCTAAGGCGTCCATAATCCCTCTCCGATGCTTTATTTTATCACAGGATCAGCCGATCATCTAGAACATGCGTTCTATTTTTTCCAGTTTGCTTTTCCTTTTCCCTCAGGGATTCGGCATTGTTTGGGGCCCCGTCGCCAAGGCCAAATTTTTTTTAAAAAAAAGTTGATAATCCTCTGAAAATTGCATTACGATGCGCGGCAAAAAAATACGATTTTCACCATGCCGATCCAGACGACGCCGGTGACAAGACCATTATCGATATGAAATTCATCCGATCGCTCATAGACCGCGGCTCAAGAATACTACCTTTTGGATCCCAGAATTATCCAAGGCGTCTGCCAAAGGATTTCAAACCGATTCGTTTTGAAAACGTGCTGCCGGAATCTTGCGGAGGTTTTGCCTCAAAGCCCGCCGACAATCTTCTGTATCAAAAAGCGTGGACCCATTCTTCGCGGCGGTTTGAAGACGCAACCGAACCGTCCTATAACCCCGATGTCGTGGTGGACGCCGCAGCGCAGAAACACCCGGAACATACCGCTTTGGTCTCTCTTCTGCCCAATGGTATCGGCAAAATACTCGTCGCCAAAGGCATCATCACCCCATCGGACTTGATGGAAGCTCTGGAAAGAAAAAAACGAGAACCGGTCAAATACTTAGGACAAATACTCGCCGAAATGGGTATCGCTCAATCCAAAGTCATGAATCAGATTTACTTAAGCAACAAAAGAAAAAAACTCGGCGAGATTTTGGTCGATCTTCATTTCGTAACCGCTTTGCAGCTCCATGAGACCCTCGTCGAGCAAAGGCATCTCAAAGAAAAGGGAAAGCACGTCTATCTGGCCAAATTGATGGTCAACAACCAAATCCTCAGCCAGGAACATTACATGACCGCTTTGTCCGCGCACTTCAGCATGCCGGTTGTGTCTTTGAAAAATTACGTGCTCAGGCCTTCCCTGCAAAAAGCCGTGGGAGAGCGCTACGCGCTCCATCATCGAATCATCGTCTTAAGCGACGGCCAAGACGACGTCGCTGTCGCCCTTGCGGAGCCGCATTTGTCCGTTTTCGACCACCTGGAAAAAGCTATCCCCCGGGGGAAGTCGATTTTCTTTCATCTTGCCCGGGCCGCCGAAATCGATTTTTGTCTTCGCCTGGCATATGGCCATGACGTCGTATGATCCAAGTCTGAAAAGCAGACGGCGCCGACATGCCAAGACGACCGTCGGCCCCCTTCAAACGCCGATTAACCTCACTGATTACCTGGCCGATCGATTTACGTATCTCGATTGGGCAAAATGGGTTCAGGAAATCAAACAAGGAAGGATTTCCATCGATGGCATCGTTCAAACCGCGCCATCCACTTTCCTTCGAGGAGGGGAAACCATCGACTATGACACCAGCGCCATCATAGAGCCCCAGGTGGATGACGATATCGCCATCTTGCATCAAGACGCTGATTTCATCGCGGTAAACAAAACGGGAAATCTTCCCGTTCATCCCGCGGGGCGGTATTTCCATCACACTCTGACCGCCCTATTGGAAGACCGATTGGATAGGAAGGTTTATCCCGTACATCGCATCGATCGGGAAACCTCCGGCGTTTGCCTTTTGGCCTTTTCCGGCGCATGGGCGGACAAGCTGGCGCGTGCGCTGGCGAAAGGTTCAAAAGAATACCTGGCGCTGGTCCACGGCGCTTTTCCGGATGGAGAGACCATCATCGATCTGCCCCTGGGGCTGGACCGAGACTCCCCCATCGCCAAAAAGCGCAGGGCCTCGAAAGACGGAGACGAGAAGGCGATCACGCGGTTTCTGAAGCGTTCAACGAACGGAATTTATTCGTTTGTATCCTGTTTCCCGGAAAC
>CAZPTW010000415.1:0-3273 GCA_964589235.1 uncultured Smithella sp.
TTAAACAGGTAGGAAACATATAATCGCAGACAACTACGATTACGCTTTAGCCGCCTAGTCGGCTAACGTCGAGCTCGGTTTTCCTGCCGGCTGAGTCAGACGTCATTCAGACAGGATAGCCGATCTTTTTTCCTGGGGAAGTGAGGCGAAACCTTACAGGATAGCGCGGTGAGATCCTGCCTTTGGGAGCGAGCTTGCGTGAAATTCAAAACGAAGGCTGAGCACGGAGAAACTGCAGCGGAAGGTTTTCGGACGCGGGTTCAACTCCCGCCGCCTCCACCATAAGTAATTAATATTATTGCATTATTATCTTTGTTCTTTGCCGTATCATCCATTGATCTGTGTGTCGCGTAGAAATCACCTGGCCGAGTGTTTTGTTGTGCGTTTTTCGCACCGTTTTGTCATTTCGGGGGTCTTGTGACCAAGAACTTTTTGCGCCAAAGATAAACGGAGACGTTCATCTAGATTTTGACAACCGAGACGATAACGGAATGCGTTATACAGTGTCATTGCGATTCCGGTCTTACCGCGGGCTACGTCCCTAATCCGGTAAAGATTTTTGATTGTTTAGGGCTTTTATCGGAATGACGCATGCAGTCAATTTTATGGTGAGGTAAAATAGAAAAGGATGAAAATAGATATAATATGTTGTAATATTTCATGTTATCGGACGACAACAAATAAAAAAGAAAGCCGAGAGATCGGGCATCACTGAGGTGGCTCAGGCGTCCAGCAAAAGGATGAAGTATTATTTGGGACTGGTTCGAATTAATCGCAATGCGAGTGTCAATCTAACCGTGTCAATGGTTTTATGAAGGTTGAAAATTAAAGAAGGGGGGCCAAAAGGGAATTTCACGTGAAGTCGGGGATTGATGTTGGGGAAGCATTGATTCAGTGAAAAATCGTCGAAGCTACTTCCGGAAAATGATTACGGAGGGGACGGACAAGAACCTAGTCGGTCACGAAAAACATTCGACATCACCGAAGACAATCGTAACGGGAAAACGGCCAAGACCGTCCGATCCAATGAACTTTTTTAAATGATGAGCTTCATTGTGGAAAGATATGTCCGGCATAAATACCGATAAGCTTCGACGCCATCGTGGGCGGCGGCTTTATCTTTATCCGATGTGTCGCGGATGATTTGTGCCGGATTGCCCGCGACAAATTTTCCCGCCGGGATGTGCATGCCTTTGGGAACCAAAGAACCAACGGAAACAATGACGTCTTCATCACACACAACATTGAAAAGTATGATCGATCCGATCCCGATCATACAGCGCGATTTAATGTGAACGTCGTGCAAGATGACGCCATGCGCGACGATAACGTCGTCTCCAATGACACATCGGGATCCAGGGTAAACATGAATCACCGCATTATCCTGTATACTTGACCGGTTTCCGACGACAACCGGACCGAAATCCGCCCGAATGGAGACTCCAGGCGCGATTAAACATTCATGCCCGATTTTCACATCACCGATCAAAGAGGCGCTTGGATGAACAAAGGAATCTTCAGGAACCTCCGGCCTCTTTCCGTTGAATTCGTATAAAGCCATGATATGACCTCAGTAATTCATGGAAATATTTACGGACCCTCCACGCCCAAGAATATCGTGCAGATGAACGTAGCCCTTCAATTTCTGTTTCCGATCGACAACCGCCAGGGAAGTTATTTCTTTTTTCTGCATCAGTTCAACGGTTTCGGCCAGGGAGGCATTTTCATCAATGGTTTTGGGATGATGTGTCATGACATCATCGATGAGCAATCCGTCCGGGGATATCCCCTTTTTGACCATCCTCCGAACATCACCATCGGTAAAAATACCTAAAAGCTTATTTTTTTTGTCTGTAATCAAAACAAATCCCACGTTTTTGCGGTCTATCTCTTCAATGGCTTGCAGGACTTTCGTCTTACTCAAGACACGCGGTATCTTTTCGCCGACGACCATGGCATCAGCGACGGTGGCTTTAAGCCTTGCGCCAAGGGTTCCGCCGGGATGAAACTTGTAAAAATCTTTTTCACGGAATTTTTTCTTGTCAATTAAAGCGATAGCCAGGGCGTCTCCCATGGCGAGCGCCGCTGTCGAACTGGAAGTCGGGGCCAAACCGAAAGGACAAGCCTCTTTTTCAACGGATACGTCAATCACGATGTCGCTGTTTCTTGCGAGAGTGGATGTCGGAACCCCTGTAAAGGCGATAATCGGCGCGCCTGTATGCTTCACGGAACTGATAATCGGCATTAATTCGCGTGTTTCTCCGCTGTTGGATATGGCGAGAAGAATGTCATCCTTGGTGACGATGCCCAAATCCCCATGAATCCCTTCCACCGGGTGGAGAAAAAGGGACTGTGTTCCTGTGCTGGTCAGCGTGGCGGAAATCTTTCGGCCGATCAATCCGGATTTACCAATACCCGTCACAATGACTCGTCCTTTGCAGCGATAAATCAAATCCACAGCGCGCGAGAAATCCGAGTTCAGTTTGTCGATCAGGCTCAGGATGCTTTGAGCTTCCGTTTCCAGAACTTCTTTGGCACGCTTGAGGGAGATTTTTGAATTCATGTGTCTTTTGCGCCTCTGGGTTGAATTTAAGTGCGGCAAAACTAGCAAAAAAACTCTGACAAAACAAGAATCAATTATGATTTCCATTTGACAGATCCCTCAAAATGAATCATGTATCCCACGCAGAATGCGCTGAGCGACACGCGCGTTTCCGTTGAGAGAGATGTCATGAAAGCTGTTTTTATCTCGGATGCCCATTTGAAAAAACAAACTGACGAGAGATATCTTCGCCTTCTTCGCTTTATATCCGGGGTTAAAGAAGGTCGTATCAGATCGTTCGTCGATTCGGAAGATCTTCCCGATGAAAAAACGGCGATTGATGACCTTTATATTGTTGGGGATTTTTTCGATTTCTGGTTTTCTGAACCGCATCGCATTTATCCTGATTTCCAAGTGATGATTTCCGAGTTGATCGACCTGCAAAAAACCGGCGTCCGTATTCATTTTTTTGAAGGCAATCATGACTTTTTTCTAAAAGACTATTTTCATGACGTGTTAGGAATGGATGTCATTGAGGAATGGGCGGTCATTGAACCGGATGAACGCCGGATTCTTGTTTCTCACGGAGATACGTCCGACCCGTCCGACCGTTTGTTTTTGCTGTTCAGAAAGATGCTCAGGAGCCGCGCGTTTTATCGGATTCAAAGCCTTCTTCCTGTGTCCTGGCGCTGGTCGATTGCCGCCGCATCCTCAAATCTCAGTAAAGAAAT
>CAZPTW010000416.1:0-3268 GCA_964589235.1 uncultured Smithella sp.
CTGTGTAGGAAGCCATTTCGAAGCTTAGAAGATCGTCGGTTATCGGATGAAAGGGTAACGCCCCGCGAGAAATCCGCTTGCCAAGACAAAGCGTCGGTGTCTAATATACAACTTTAATACGGCCGGGCCGACGAAGGCGTGCGGATGAAAAATCTTCTTTTTTGTTTCGTTTTGTCGATTGTATTTCTGGGTGTCACAGCGGCTGACGCGGCCGATGCCAAGCGCGAGGTCGTCGCGGCGTTTTTGATTGCAAACGGCGTGGACCCGGAGCAAGCCCATCGCGTGATGGCGGACCCGCGTATCACAGACCAGCCGGACATCATCATCAAAAATCTTTTTTTTTCATCGCCCAAAGGGACGGCGCAAAAACCGGATGTCATGAAGATCAGTCCGCGGCTGATCGATCAGGCAAGGGTTTTCATGGCCGAAAACGCCTCGAGGCTTTGTGCAGTCGAGAAGAGATTCGGCACATCGCCCGCCGTCATCACGTCGATTCTGCTCATCGAATCCCGCCTCGGAACATATAAAATGGCTTACAACGTGGCCCAAGCGTATGCCAATCTGGCTTTTCTCCTGGATCCGGTTTATTTCAAGGAAATCCAGACGCGCTATGTCAAAGATTACCCGCAATGGGCGGAAGAGGCCACGATCAACCGAGCCAGGCGCAAAGCGCGATGGGCGGCAGGCGAACTGGTCTATCTGCTGCATTTGGCCGATCATTTGAATATCGATCCGCTGGACTTGGCAGGATCGTTTGCCGGCGCGATGGGACCTGGTCAGTTCATCCCGTCTTCTTTTTGGATCTTTGGCATGGACGCGGATGGAGACGGTCAAGCCAGCCCTTTCAATCTCATGGATGCGACTTTCAGCATGGGTCATTATCTGAAAAAATACGGCTGGCGTGAAAATGCTTCCCTGGAGGAGAAGCGCAAAGCGATCTGGCACTATAACCGCAGTGATGTTTATGTCAATACAGTCATGATGATTTATGAAAAATTGAGGAAAGAGGAATCACGATGACGAAGCGAGGAAAAACACACTGAAGCATTTGTCGCCCATGCTTGTTTGATTCGTCATCGACGGCCGGGCGGGCCAAAGATTATTGACACCTGTAGCGAAAGCCCCCTTGATTGCCGCATCACCTGTGTGAGGGGATGGATGCCAAGCGAGTGCTGCCGGATAAGAAGCGTCCGACCGTGTCGTCAAAGAGCCCGGCCGGTGGTGAGCCGTCCGAGATGGACGACCCCTGAAATCTCGCCATGGTGTAACGGGCAAAAGAGCCCGGTTTCACGGGAGAGGGTGATAGATCGAAAAAAAGCCGGAAGGTAACTTCCGGCTTTGGGTGGGCTATTCCATCGTTCCGGCCGAAGGCCAGCCGTCGGAGGACCAGCTTAAATTGCGGATCGCCATCTTGAAGGCGCCGTCTGCGTTGGCGTCGTAATAATGATAAACCATCCGATAAGTCGAGCCGTCGAGCATGATATCCTGGCCGCCCGGGCCGATCATGTTGCCTGAATTTCCCAAAATCTTGGTTCCGCCGTCGTCGAGCATCCTCTTCCCGCTTTTGTCGTAATATGGGCCGGTGATGCTGGTGGCGCGGCCGACTCGGATATTGTAAGTGCTGCTCGTCCCGCTGCAGCACTTGTCGAACGAGACAAACAGATAATAGTAACCGTTTCTCCAAGCGATCGAGGCCGCTTCGATGGCACCGCCGCCTCGTGATGCCAGCGAATACAGCGTCGTCTTGGTGGTGGAGAGCTTGCCCGTGGACGAGTTGAGCTGACGCATTTTGATGCCATCCCAATAGGAACCGAAAACCAGCCACATTTCGGCGCGTTGGCCGTTGGTAATGGTCCATGCGATTTCCGGGTCGATGCAGTTATAGTTGTTCGACGATGTGGATTTGATGACCATGCCTTCATCCGTCCAGGGGCCTTCGATGTTCGATGCGGTGGCCAAGCCGATGACGGATCGATTGGATCCGAACGTCGAACCCGCGTAGTAGAGGTAGTACTTCCCGTTGATGAAATTGATATCCGGCGCCCAGAGGTTGGAAGGCGTCGTGCCCAACTGCGCGGTGATCCAGGAGGGGATCGAGTTGAAAACCGTGCCGATGAGCGTCCATCCGCCGGAGAGATTACAGGATTTCCGAATCTGGATGTTTCCTTTGTGGTAGGTGTTGTCCCCCGTCGAGAAGACATAGTAGCAGCCGCCGACTTTGATCATGCTGGGATCATGGGCGCTGATATTGCCGGACAGAGCGATAGCTTGTCCGACCGTCAACGAGAGATGTATCATCGAAATCACCAAAAAAATGAGCGCCACCATTGTCATTCGCCGATCTTCAAAAACGTTTGGATGCATATCTAACTCCTTTGTTTGTTTTTTGTTCCGTTTCTTTAAAGGCGCGATAACCACCCCCCAAAGCTGCCGTCGCGCGAAGGCGACAGCCTCGATGGCGAATAACGCCTCCCCCGCCAATTTTGCCTTCGGTGTCAACGGGGGCGGCCGTGAACCGTTATAATGGTTAGATGAGTGATTGTCGCTGCCGCCATATATGAAATTCAAGCTGAAGCGAAGAAAATCCTTTTTTTCCGCGTCAGATCCCTCCTTGGTTGTGACGTATCAGTTTGTTCTCGATCTTCTTGATACCTGTCTGTTAATCTAACTTCGTCGAAAATGGTTCAATTTATATGCCATCACGTGTATTGGCTCTATAGAGCTGATTTTCCGAATGGGTCGTGAGCGGCTCACTTTAAATTGGCGACAAGCCCCTTTCAAGAATCGGACAGATATGTCTTTCTTCGGGACACGTTGAGACGAATTTTCTGGGTATGGGGCTCTTGCATTTTGACGATCGCCGTCATCGGATCCGAATCAAATACCCCCGCAGCTTTCGAGGAAGCGGGGGTATTTTTATCTTCTACCAATTATCAGCTTTTTTGTTTCCGCTCGAGACACAATTCGTGTAAGAAATTTTGCAGGTGTTGCCGTTTTTTGTAAATCCGGAGCCCAAGTTATTTTTCGCCGTGCAGTTCTTCAAGACATGTTTGCCGCAAACCCCACTCTCACCGAGCTTGAATCCGTTGCCGTCACCCGCCGACCCTCTGCCGTTGTCGTGCGCATAGCATCCGGTCAAGGTAACCGCCCCGGTCGTGCCCCAGAAATCCCATCCGTCATCGGAGTTGTTGTAAGCTTCGCAATTGATGAATTTGTTTCCTGTTCCGGTACAGTCCTTGACGCCGAATCCGTCGGCGTTTTCACCATA
>CAZPTW010000417.1:0-3260 GCA_964589235.1 uncultured Smithella sp.
GTTTTCGGATAAATAATCGACCAGATTGACCGGCTGCGTGGGAAGGACAAACGCTTGATTCGAATAACGCATGAACGTGATCAATCGCCGAAGGGTCCCTGTATGCTCCATCTGGCCAAACAAGATATTGATGAGGCTTTCGTTCTCCTTCTCTCGACGGCGTCCATAAGCCACCAGGAAAGGGACGATAAAAATAGGAAAGGAGACACGCTCTTGAAGGTTGAGAAGACTTTCCACTGCATCCTCCGCTGAGCGACTTTCAATAAATTCCGACTCTCCCAGATGGATAATGATGGTTTCTTGATGTGCGACTTTGCGTTCCAAAAAATCAAGTTTGGCTCTCCGAGTCACCTCATCCTTCTTAAATCGCCGAAGCATTGACGACCATAAAAACTTGAGCATTTTGGACAAAGGATGCCAAAACGACATATTCATGCCGTGACAATACACAGGCTCAGGCAAATCATGGCGTCTTGCGATATCCGATAGAATCAGGCTGTTGAGTTTGCTTCTTTGTTTGATGGCGTATACGATAGCTCCACGGCCGGCTAACTCTTTGAGGGCTTTTACCCCCTCCTCGGATATGGATACCTTTGAAAGATAGGCTCTAACAGGCCGAAAACGTAGAATATCTCTTTCTTTATAGATACATCCCGAGTAATACTCCTGGTCGTCACGGCTGGATGTTGGCTCAACTTTTTTCTTCATAATGAACCCAGATTTTTCTTAGATCAGCTTCAAATGACACAGATTGAAAACTAAGGTTCCTTTCTCTGAAACTCATCCGGAAAGCGGTCGCTCATATAATCATACACCATGGCTCGAACATCGGCAGCGTTGTTGAGAGACATCGCTTTTTGCAGAAGGGCATGAGATTCCTCCCATGTGGATTGCTGAACGATGCGTTTGATGCGTGGGATAGCCAAATGATTCATGCTCAATTCGTCTAACTGCATTCCTAAAAGAATCAGGCAGCATAAAGGATCTCCGGCCATTTCCCCGCACATGGCCACACGAATCTTTGCCGCATGGGCTTTGTCAACAATAGTTTTGATAAGCCTCAAAACAGCCGGATGAAGCGGCTCATAAAGGTAGGTCACTCTTTCGTTGGACCGGTCGATCGCCAGCGAATACTGGATGAGATCGTTGGTTCCAATGCTGAAATAATCCACTTCTTGCGCCAATTGATCAGCAATGATGGCGGCGGCCGGTACCTCGATCATCACCCCGATATCCATGCGATCGGCGATGGCAACTCCTTCTGACAAGAGTTCCTGGCGGGTTTCCTCCAATAATCGTTTGGCTTGACGGATTTCCTCAATGCCTGAAATCATAGGGAACAAAATTTTGACCTTCCCCAAAGCACTCACCCGCCAGATCGCACGCAGTTGTGTTTTGAACAAGTCGACTTCTTTCAAGCAAAAACGGATGGCCCGAAGGCCCATTTGAGGGTTCATTTCCTTGGCTTGTTTCTGATAATTGGGAAATTTATCCCCTCCCAGATCAAAAGTACGAATGGTCGACCAGGACAAATTCTTTTCACTGACCACCTGACGATAATTATTGAAATGATCTTCTTCCGAGGGAAGTTCCTCCCTGTAAATATAGAGAAACTCCGTCCGGTAGAGTCCGATGTGCTCGGCGCCATGAAGAATAGCCGATGGAATTTCCTCAATGAATTCGATATTTGATCCAATCTGAACCCTAAAATGATCTTTGGTCACGGCTGGCATTCGCGCGTATTTGAGATACTCGTCCTTGGCTTCGTCGTAATGCCTTTTTTTCTCCTCATACCGTTTGAGCATATCCGGATAGGGATTGACCACGACGAGACCAGACGAACCATCAACGATAATATCGTCCCCGGTTCGGACAAACCGCGTAACGTTATCCAAACCGACCACAGCCGGCAACTCCATAGACCGGGCCACAATCGCGGTGTGAGACGTTCGGCCCCCACTATCTGTCGCAAAACCGACCACTTTGTCGAGTTTCATCTGCGCCGTATCCGCCGGAGAGAGATCATGGGCGACGATAATCACACCGTCATATCCAGTATCCCAAACAATTTCATGCTTTTCACCGGATAAATTCCTTAGAATTCTTCGCACAACATACTGCACATCGCTGATGCGTCCGCTGATATAGGCATCATCTAAACCTTCAAAAATCTGCTTATAGTAATCCAGCGTCATTCTCACCGCCCATTCGGCGTTGACCCCTAGACGACGGATATATTTGATCGTTCGGTTGATGAACTTCTTGTCCGAAAGCAGCATGACATGAACATCCAGTATATAGAGGGGCTCCGTGATCTTCGTTTTCTTGAGTTTTTCCTGGATTTCAAGAAGCTGTCGAGTCGATTCCTTTAAAGCGAGTTTAAAGCGTTCGATCTCTCTCTGAATCAAATCGACATTGTTGAGTTTATAAAAGGAAATCTGTGCATCTTGTGGATCGTAAAAGTAAACTTTCCCGATTACAATACCCGGCGATACCCCAATCCCTTTGACGACGAAAGTCTTTTTCCCTTGGTCCGTTGTCATGTAAGAGTTTAATCTTCCCCAAATTTGTTTTCGATTAATGCCTCAATTTCTTCGAGCGCTTGATGGGCGTCCGTCCCTTCGGCTCGTACTGTTATCATACCGCCCATAGGACAGGCAAGCGTCAATATCCCCAAAATGCTTTTACCGTTGACTGTCTGACCGTTTCTTTCTATAAAGATTTCAGCCCGGTACTTTTGCGCAATACGGACAAACGAAGCCGCTGCCCTGGCATGCATTCCGAGTTTGTTTTTTAATTTGAAAGTTTTTATTTCCACAACAGCACGTCTCTCAATGAAACAATCATCAATAAAATGACAGCTCCGTACAATAGGTAAATTTGCGAAATTCCCTTTTGGATCAGCCACCAGCATGTCAAGATGACGGCCAGCGAGGCAAGAGACAAGGCGACCCAGGACCATCCCAGAGCCTCCATGTAGCCATGGCGCAAAAGCCAAAGGCCGCATCCCGCAAGCCCCACAAGGGAAAACCATTTCAACCTCATGGCAAGACGGGGCAATTCGAGACGACGAATAAATTCTATTCCCTGCCTGCCGCGTCTGTATCCTTCTTGAAACCCCCTAAGCCTGATCCAAAATTGTACAGGAACATAAACCAAAACAAAAAGAAGCGGCGCAAGGCTCCATCCCAACCAGGCGAGGATGACGGAAAGGATACCCGCAAAAGGTCGCAATGCTCCCCAAAAAAAAGTATCACCGA
>CAZPTW010000418.1:0-3256 GCA_964589235.1 uncultured Smithella sp.
CCTCCTTGATCGTCCATCAGGCGACACGGTTATCATGAATAAACCGATATTTCAAGACCTGACCCCATTCTCCCTTTCTCTTCTTCCCCGATGAACACCTTTTTTCTTCTGCTTCTGAACTTCCTCATGATTCTGAAGCGTGTTTCTCGCCCACGTGTAACTTCGCTTGCCGCCATCTCTTATGTGCCACGAATAAAAGTGTTTCACGTTCCAGCCCCGATAACGACTTCGATATTGCTCCGTAAGTCTCATCACTTCATCCACCGGCGCTCTCCGGTGAGACGCCTGCGTTAATCGCTTGTCGTTGAGGCCTTCCAAACCATTCTCCTCATAACGGCAGATCTGACGACGAAATGTCCGGGACATACGCCCAAGACCATTGCCGCCTCTTCCTGGCTTAACTTCCCTGACTGCCATCCCAAATACATCTCTTTAAATCGCATCTTCCGGGTCTCCTGTAGATACTCCGTCCGTCTCATCCGTCACCTCCATTGAGGCAACTTATCAACCGGACAGTTTATGTGCTACAACACCGGACAAATCATTTGCTTCTTACAGATAAATAAATTCCTCTTGATTAATCTCGTTGCCTTCTGTAAATTGCATCGATCATCATTACTACACTACACTGAAACATTGGAACAGTAGTGAGGCCTCATGAATAATCAAAAAAACGAACGGATTCTTTCCATCGATATTTTACGCGGCTTTTGTCTGGTCTTCATGGTGCTGGTTCACTTTGTGGTTTACTGGGGCGACTCAGCCGCCATGAACACCTGGCCTTATTTCTTTCTCAACCATGTGATGGCCGATTGGGGAGCCGCCTGCTTTTTGATGATGATGGGAATGAGCCAGGTTCTTTCGGCTCAGCATCACGCCGGCGAAAATAATGTTTTGGCCTTCAAGCGCGCCCTGATTCGGGGGGGATTCATTTTCACGGTGGGGATTTGCATGTTGGCCCTCGCCTGGGGTCCCGGCAGAATCTGGCAATGGGATATTCTGACGCTGATGGGCTTTGCAACCGTTATGCTCTTTTTCTGCCGCATGCTGCCCTCCTGGCCGATCCTGCTTGCCGTCGTCTGCCTGGCTATTTGTACGCCCCTGCTGAGGAGGGGGATCGATTTCAACGCCGTTTGGGGAGGCGGTTTTATCGATGTGCCTCTCATCTCAAACTATCTTTCCGGTCTTATGCTTGATCCCGCCGGTGAATATGAGGTGGAGTGGCGGATAAAAGAAATTGTTCAGGGCTTCTTGTTCACCGGTGAATTCCCGATCATGCCCTGGATTATTTTCCCACTGATCGGTTTCGTTCTCGGGCGCAGGATTGTCGCCGGGAAGATGCAAAACGACCTGCCTTTTCTGGTGATCATCGGCGTCTTGCTGGCCGTTTTCGGGCTGGGCTGGGCCTATGCCGCAATCGGCCGGGATCCGTCAGCCATCATGACCGGTTATATCGCGCCGCTGAGTTTTTATCCGGACTCCTTCACGATGATCTGCTATCAAACGGGTATTGTTTTTGTCATTTTCTCAAGTGTTTTTTACGTCTATGATGTCCGCACGCAAGATAAAGGCAAAACGGGATTCTTTGCCGGCATCTTTAATCTCTCCAGCCGCTCCTCCCTTACGTTTTACTTCCTTCATTATCTTCTGATCGGCTGGCCTCTGGCGCTGATTTACGTTTTGACCGGCAGGTATTACAAGGATAACCTGTTAGGCGCGTATGGCGCTCTCCTGGCCGGCCTTGGCGCTGTCATCCTGCTGGTGTCGCTCCTGAAACTATGGGGAAAGATAAAAAACAAGTACAGTCTGGAATGGTTTCTCGACAGGATTATAAAACGTTACGCCTCCTCGTGAGAAAAGCCGTTTTGACGTTTAAAAACTTGGAAAATCAATGCTTCATCAAGCGGAAGATAAGCGCAATCATGATGAAAAAGAGCAAAACGATCCAATTCATGATTATCAGAAAATCAATTCAGCGCATCATTTGAATGTTTTCTGAAAGCGCCGGGGAAAAACCAGAAAGCGTTGGGGGATCTATGCAAGAACGAATGCCGTATTTTGACCATGTCCGCGGTCTGACTGTGACATATATGATTATCTGCCACCCGGTCATTGTGTATGGTACGAGCCGGGTGCTGGAGGGCCCCCTTGGGGTTTTTGCCGAAAAAGTTATCGGAACCTTCCCCGGAGCCCCGGTTTTTATGATTTTAATGGGAATTTTTTTCGTTTTTCCGAATGCCAGACCGGCGTCGGTGAGGATTGCCAGAGGCGTCAAGCTCTTTTTGCTGGGGCTTGTGCTGAATTGTCTGCGGTTGGTTTTTCCGTACCTGATCGCCAAACTTGTCAATCCTGCCGCCATCACAAATATACAATATCTTACCCCGAATAGCGACTTTCCGGTTCTGTGGCAACTTTTTTATTTCATGGATATTCTGACATTTGCGGGTTTGGCTTTTATCCTCCTGGCGCTTTTTGACCTTTTTTTAAAAAAGGACTGGCATTGGATTGTTCTGGGATTGCTGGTTGCCTCGATCGCCCCCGCCTTATGGGGAACGGGAAGGGACTGGGGGATTTTTTATCCGCTCGTTCAGCCTTTTTGGGGAAATGCCCTCGCCCAGGGCCTTGATGGCGATACGTCGTTTCCTGTGTTTCCCTGGCTTGTCTATCCCATTGTCGGCGTACTCATCGGAAGGGCTTTTCTCGCGGGCGACGCCTTTGGCGCCGTACTTAAGAAAATGCTTGTCGCCGCCGTGCTTCTGGGTGCGGTAGGCGGGCTGATGGTCTTCGTCAGCCCCCAAAACCAGTTTGGCGATTTCTACCGCATGTATCCGGGCGGCACTTTCCTGTGTGTCGCGTTTGATTTGCTGTGGATCGGCATGTTCATGCTTTTCACAAAGTTTGGGGTTTTTCAGAAAGCCCTGGATTATCTTATTTTCTGGAGCAAAAACATCACACTGATCTATCTGGTGCAATGGGTGCTGGTAGGGTTCGGCATTGTTTTTCTGGGTTACCGCCAACTGGACAATTCGTGGATCATTCTGGCGCTCATTTTGCTGCTTTTTGTGCTCAGCTATTTCGCAACGGTAAAACTTCTGCGTTCGTCCCGATTCATGAGCGTCCTGAATTGGTTTACACGCTAGCTTTTTATCACCTAATTTAGACAAGAGTGGAGCAAGATACCAGGTTAAAGGAATCATGGGTTCAGGTCTTGAAATATCAGTTTTCTTCCAGCGTCTTAATGATCTTGCTCACCGTC
>CAZPTW010000419.1:0-3251 GCA_964589235.1 uncultured Smithella sp.
CCTCTTAGCCCCCGTCTTCGGCGAGGTCGGTGACACCGATCCCAGAGCCGGGAAAGCCGATCTTCGGGTGGGTCGTGACTCATCAACACTTCCTTCAATGGGTTTACCGGATCAGGAGCACCGGAATGGGACTGTTTTTCACGATGTGAGAGGTGGTACTGCCTAAAAGCATCTCGCGGACAGGGTGATGACCATAAGCGCCCATGACCATCAATTCGATCGACCCGTCGTGGATGAATTTCAGAATTTCGTCCGATTCCTTGCCGGAGAGAACAACGGTCTCGCAGTCCGCCGCCCCTTGGCCGGCCGCTTCTTCGACTTGAGCGCATAATCGGTCCGCTTTTCGGGGGTCGGAGGCGACCATGACGACCGTGATCGGCCACTTGGCCTTTTCGGAAACGACCAGAGACAGTGCCAATGCTTTTTGTGCCGGTGGGCTTCCATCGTAGGCCAGCGCCATGCTTTCAATTTCGATAAAGCGTTCGGGGGTCACCAACACCGGTTTGCCGCCGTGGCGAATCACGGCCTTTGCCACAGATCCGAGACGACTGCCTTCCTGGGGATGAAAATGTCCACCGCTTCGGGCCATAATGATCCAATCCGCCTCTTTAGACTCCTCCAGGATGGCGTCGCTGATTTTGCCGACGACGATCTTGTCCGAACAGGCTGCTCCCGCGAGGGCGCAACGGTCCGAGAAGGATTTCAAGATGGCACGGGCTTTCTCCTGAAGCGATGATTCCACCGCGTCCAAAAAAGCGTCGTAGGGTAAGACGCCCGCGGATGCGGAAAAATCGGTGGTCTGCAGCCCCTGAAGCAGATAGAGGTCGATGACGTGCAGGCCGCGTAAGGAGGCTTCGAGTTTAGGCGCCATGTAGAGAGCATAGTCCAAGGCGATTTGGCTGTTGGGCGATCCATCGAGGGGAATGAGAATTGTGTTGATCACACCGCAATCCTTTCTCGACCCATGACGGGTTTATTTATGTTTCTTGTCGAAATGCGTTAGATCATGCAGAAGACCGGCGATTTCTTTGTCCGTCCAGGTTCGGCCGGTATCGGTATCGTCTAGGCTTTCGTCGTCGATGTGCGCCCCTTCTTCATTGAATGACTGAAATTTTCCTTTCAATTTTCCCTTGACGAAAAAAGCCTTTTCTTTGATTTGGCCGTTTTTGTAGAAAGAGACGTACTCACCTTCGCGTTTGTCGTTTTTGAAGAATCCTTTTTCCTTGATTTGCCCGTTTTTATAATAACAGGCGTAAGGCCCCTCGAATTTCCCCATGTTGAAGTTTTCTTCCTCACGCAGCTCGCCGGATTTATAGTAACGACGATAAAGACCGTTGAGCTTTCCGTCCTTATAGCATTCTTCTTCCCATAAATGGCCGTTTTCATGATAGGACACGTAGGGGCCTTCCAACTTGCCGTTTTTGAACGTGGCCTTTTCCCGGATGTGACCGTTGCTCCAGTAACTGACGGCGGGACCGTTTTTTTTCCCGCGGTTATAGTGAATCTTCGCCATGATCTGCCCGTTGGAAAAATAGGAAAGGTACTCTCCGTGTTTTCTACCTTCCAACAGATGTTTTTTTTCTTTGATGGCCCCGTTGGGGTAATATTTGATGATTTCTTCTGTCATGTGCGTGTTCTTTTATCCGGTTGACGGTGACATTAAAAGCGCCACCCCGTCAAAATCAGGGTGTCCGCCTGGAGACTGGTAATTTCATGTTCGATGTCCCATCGGTAGCCGGCCGTGGCCTTTGAGGTGGTTTCGTATTGAATACCGTTTTGCGTGCCTCTCGCTTTATAATAAAGGAGATTCACACGGGCGCCGACAAACCAATAGGGGGTGATGTTGTAATTTGCCTGGAGACCGGCTTTCAGGGAGAATCCATGGGCGTCGGTCGTCATCAAGCGTTTGCGCAGCATATGGTCGTCTTCATCTTTGACCCATAAATAGGGAGATCCGCCGATCGTGCCGTAGATGTCCACCTTGCCGACTTTAGACCGGACAGCCAATTCCAGGTAAGGCATGAACAATTGGGCTTTGTAGGTTCCAACCAGGCCGGAGACATAGTCATGATCCGTTCCGTAAACGCCTGACGGCGACCACTGATCGAGATTGCTGGCTTCCCAATCATAGTGCTGGTAGGCAAAGCCCGCCGCGATTCCCAGAGAAAACGACGATTCGTTGCTGTAATGGCGGTCGATCAGCCAAAAACGAGCCTGGAGGTCTGCTGTATAGCCCCGAAAGTCCGTGTCGCTTTCTGAATAGATATCGGGTGTATTTCCATAAACGGCCGGATCGAAAACCCAATCGGAATCCTCCATCTTGCTTTGGCCAAGATTATTGGTGATGTTATGAAAAAACGATGCGTTGATTTCCACGCGGCGAAAAGGGCGAAGCGATGCATCCACGCCGGCCATGACCGTGTTGATCGGCCATTTCAGTTTGCTGAGCGGAAACCAGTAGGATCCGGAATCTCCGGTTGAGTCGCTGTAATCGCCGCCGATTTCGTAGGTGACATCCCCATGCTTGTACCCTGCTGCAATCCAGAGGCTTCCCCATTCTTCGTTATAAACCGCGCCGTATCGTTTGTCTGTCAAGTGGAGACGGTTGGACGAGTCGTTGAAAACAAGTCCGCCGCCTAAAAGCGGAACCATCCTGGCGATGGGTGCATCGGCATGGTTGATCAGAGACCGCCTGCCTTCACCGCCTGCACGCCACCGATAGATGTCTGTTTCGCTTTTCTGCGCCGCGGAGTAGGCCGCGTAGAGAAAACGTCCATCCGTCGACCAGATCAAGGCGCTGGAAAAGGCTTTGGCCAAATCGGTCGTATCCGGTGAGTAAAGATAGGCCAGATCCGTGGCGGCGAAAACGTCGATGGCCGGCGTGTCGGTGTAGCCTACGGCAAGTTTGGAGCCGTCGGGGCTGAATTGCAAACACGACGGTTTTTGCCCGTTTTTCCCTTGAACGGTTTTGGCTGGTTTCAAGTCGACATTGTAAAGGCGGATGGATCCGTCATCGGCTGAAGCAATGAGATTTTCGCGGTCGTTAAAGGCGAGCGCGGTGATGTCGCCTGGAAGGCTTTGATCACTTAAAACCACTGACGGATCGAGCATCGTCTTTTCCAGATAACCGAGTTTCCCCAAGATGTCCGTTTCAGCCTTGGATAAAAAAGATGGGGGACCTGCTTTTCTGGCGGCTGTCATTTTATAGACGAGCAGACCCTTTCGGTTGGCGAGGCTTACGGCCAAATAGC
>CAZPTW010000420.1:0-3242 GCA_964589235.1 uncultured Smithella sp.
GGTGGACGACCCTGGGCTGAAATACAAATATCTTGAGCGATGGGACCGGACGATGATCGCATTGGTCAAAGCGTTTGCCGTACTGGAGGACCCTTGGCCTCGTTTGCTACACGAACATGAGGCGCATAAAGTGATCGTCTTTGCCCGCGGTCCTCTCACGTTCGCCTTCAATTTCCATCCCACCGCCTCTTACCCTGATTACGGTTTTCATGCGCCACCCGGCAAATATATCCTGATTTGTGATTCTGATGAATCTGTCTATGGAGGACACGCGCGGCTCACCGGTGGTCACGTTCATTTCACCTTGCCGTGCAAAGAAAACGGAGACCTTCGGAATCTCTTGAGATTGTACCTGCCGTCCCGCGCCGCCTTGGTTCTTTGCCGAGAGAACGGCGCTTCCGAGAAAACAAAGAACCCGACCGGCGGTTTTTTGAAGTTCCTGTCCGCTAGAAATAACATAATCTCTTGTAATCATTCATTTCTTTCTTAACATTCGATCTTGACCGATTAAAGAATTTCAAAAGTCCGTCCGATGAACAAACAGTGTTTATATTTGGGATGAGAGAGCCCGACGCGGGGAAATTCAACGGCGGATATTTCCGGGTGATCGGGCGTGTCAGGGATGAGAGTGATTTTTTTTGAAAGCCAATAAGTGTTGTCCGATTGCTGTCGGAATATTTTCTTTTTCGGGTTAAAAGCGAGAAAGATCGATTGGATAAAATGATTCAGAAGGGAAAAGAGCATGAAAAATTTGAGTATCGTCAAAAAAATATGGTTTTGCGTCGGCGTTTTACTTTTAGGCAGCACGATCTCGATGGTGTTGGCGTTTGTCTTTTCCACCCGGCTTGGCACTTTTATTGAAGAAATATCGAGTGTTCGCGTTCCCGCTTCCAGGCAAAGCTATACCCTGAAGATGGCCTTCAAGGATCAGGTGACCTTTTACAACTACGGCATGTTTTTGGCCGATCCCGGGCAAATCAAGTCCGCCAAGGAAAAGGGAGAGGAAATTCAGGATCTTCTGGAGTCGATCTCTTTGATCAAAGGCATCGACAAGGAATCGCTCGACGCGGTGAAAAAGGCGGCGGCCGAGCATAAGGCCTACACGGAGGAGGCCAACCAAGTGTTTGACGCCTTGAGTAAAGGCGATAAGAGCCTGAAGGAAAAGGCCGACGCCTTGAAAGCAAAAAGCGACGCTTTGCAGGGCGCCTTCGACAGCATCAACCAGACCAACGCCAATTTGATGCAGGTGAGACTGCATGATTTTTTGCGCATCGGCGGTTATCAGCGTGACATCAACATGGGGATATTCATTGTCTTTGTCGTTTTGTCGATGATTGTCATTGCCCTGATCATCCGGCGTTACATTTCGCGGCCGCTGGAACAAATCGCGGTGGCCGTCAACGACGGCGCCGTCAGCGTCTCGGAGGCCTCCGCGCAAGTGGCGAGCGCCGGTCAGTCTCTCTCCGAAGGCGCGTCGAACCAGGCCAGCGCCATCGAGGAGACGACGTCGTCACTGACGGAAATGGCCGCCATGATCAAGCAAAACGCGCTCAACGCCTCGGAAACCGACAAGTTGATGAAAAGAAATACCAACGAGGTGCTTCGGCAGGCCAAAGAAGCGATGGAAAGGCTCTCCAAGTCGATCGATGACATCTCCAGCGCAAGCGAATCGACGCGCCGGATTATCAAGACCATTGACGAAATCGCGTTTCAAACCAATCTCCTGGCCCTCAATGCCGCAGTTGAAGCCGCGCGGGCGGGCGAAGCGGGGGCGGGGTTCGCGGTTGTCGCGGACGAGGTGCGTGCCCTGGCCATGCGGGCGGCCGAGGCCGCAAAAGAGACCACCAATTTAATAGACAATACGATTCAGACCGTCAACCAGGGAAAGGAGTTTGCCGTCGCCACCCAAGGGGCTTTCGGCCAAAATCTGGAACTGGCCAACAAGGCGGCGACATTGGTTTCGGAAATCGCCGCGGCTTCCAATGAACAGGCCTCGGGCATCGAACAGATGAACCAGGCGATGGCGTCGATCGATGCGGTGGTTCAGCAAATCGCGGCGCACGCCGAGGAAACGGCCAGCGCCTCCGAAGAACTCAATGCGCAGTCCGCTTCCATGAAGCACATCGTCGACGAGCTGGTGCAGATGTTGGGGATGAAAAGAAGGGACATGGATGCCTCCCAAAAAATCGATGAAACGGGTTTCCCTCGCGAGGATCAGAAAACGCTGCTCCTCAAATAAAGTTTTGAGGCCAGGAAACCGAATTTAAATAGGAAAACTCTAAAGAAGGGGCAAGGAAATTTAGCTTCGAAGGGAGGCTCCGAAGGCTTCCCCTTGATCGAAAGAACGCCGCCGGGCAAAGGGAGTTGCCCAAAAAAATTTCCCGGTTGCGAAATGGAAACGGTTATTTTTCAAACTCAATAAGGAGACGGGCGACGTATGAAGACTTTGAGCATTTTCCAAAAAATTTGGTTTTGCATCGTTATTCTGGTTCTTGGAAGCGGGCTGTCCATCGCTTTTTCGTTTTATTACAGTTTTGAACTGGGGGGGTATCTGACGGAAATCGTCACCTTCTGGCAGCCGGCCGCCCGTCATGCCTTGGCGGCGAAAATCGCGTTCAAAGATCAAAACAATCTCTACCAATTCGGGGCTGCCACGCAAGATCAGGAAAAAATCAAAACGGCTCAGGGAAAAGCGGATGAGGTTCAAGACGCGCTCGATACCATGAGTATGCTTCCGCCGGTGGATCCCCAATCCGCCGCGACGGTCAAGACGCTGGCCGCCGATCATAAAGCCTATACCCAGGAAGCGCAGTCCGTGTACCTTGCGCTGGCCAAAGGAGAGGCGGGTATGAAAGACAAGGCCGCTGCTTTGACCAAGAAAGGGGAGGATCTGCAGGAGGTGATGGAAAATCTGCATCGGGGATTCAACAATGTCCTTCAGGTCCGGATCAACGATTTCAGAAGGGAAGGCATGAATCAGCGCGAAAGAACCCTCGCCCTTTATATCGGATGTGTCGTTTTGGCGCTGATCTTGATCGGCGTGATCATGAGACGATCGATCCGCCGCCCCTTGGAACAAGTGGCCTTCGGCATCAATGAAGGGGCCTTGAATGTCGCGGATGCCTCCCAACAGGTGGCGGGGGCGGGGCAATCCCTTTCCGAAGGCGCCTCCAATCAAGCCAGCGCCATCGAGGAGACGACATCGTCGTTGACGGAAATGGCCGCCATGATCAAGCAAAACG
>CAZPTW010000421.1:0-3219 GCA_964589235.1 uncultured Smithella sp.
ATAATGCGGCTTTCCCCGCTGCAAAAGAATTCCCAGATGTTTTCCACCCGATCGGGATAAACGATCGTCACATCGATCAATGTTTTCATGTTTTTTCCCATCATCGAGAGAACGTATGAAACGCCGCCGGAACGCGGTTTGAGCAGATACCGGTAAGGCGATTTCTGTTTGGCGTGTTTCTCGGGTGTAAAACGGGTTCCTTCCACGAAGTTCATAATGGACGCGGGCCGGTCTTTGAATTTCGCACAGGCTTTACGCGTGGCCTCAATGTCTTTGCCTCTGAGGTGTGGGTTTCTCTTCAAGAATTCCGTAGAGTATCTTTTCATGAAAGGATAATCAAGCGCCCACCAGGCAAGCCCTAGAATCGGCACCCAAATCAATTCCTGCTTTAAAAAATATTTCAGAAAAGGAATGCGGCCATGAAATATTCTTTGGAGAACGAAAATGTCGACCATGGTTTGATGATTGGAAATGACGAGATACCACTCATCTTGTTGGAGTTTTTCAAGCCCCTCAACGTCATAGACGACGGTCTTGATCAGGCTCAGAAAATGGTTGATACAATAGATCCAAGCATAAGACAGGAAATTGAGGATTATGTCGAATCTTTTCCGCGTTGCGCGAAACGGAAAAATTAATTTGAAAACCGCTGTCAGGTAAACGGGGATGGCCCAAAAGAGGGTATTGATCAAGACGAATGTCAGTCCAATAACGCCTCGCAAAAAACCCAGTGGAAAAGTAACCATGGCCTCTTTCTCGTAACCTTTCTCATGAAAGCTTATAATCCTTTTTTTAAAAAATCAAACGTCGTCAACTGAGCGGAGAATCGATTGAAAAAGACATGGCGCAAAAAAAGGCGGGTCGTTTCGACCCGCCTTTCCCAAAAATGGTTAAAAATGTGTTAACTTCTGCAACCGCTTCGTGTGGCGTTTTTAAAGCAATTGCTTTTTATTTCTTTTTCACCCAGATGATTCACCACCTCTCTCGCCATTCGCAGCGGTTCTTCAGTGACAATCACCTATTCCACATTGCTGTATCACATTGTATGCCTTTTCAGCGGACAAGTCAAGTCAATAAATCGTTGCCGATAGGGATATGGTAAATCCTTCAGATCCTTGACGATATGTGATCGAGCCGCTGAAGCCCCGCGTCAAAGGCGGCCCTGACGGCTAGGGTGAGCTCACCAGGATAAATTTTCCGATTGATCTTTTCGTCCTTGCCGGCAAACCCGCAAGGGCGGTACTGGCCCATGACATTGACATAAGTCAAAGGGGAAATATCTCGAGCGAGAAAGCGCATCACGTCGCTGGTGCCGGCAACGTCATTCGGCATCACCAGGTGCCGAACAAGAAGCCCCCGTTGAGCAACTCCCTGTTCATCGATTTGTAAATCCCCTACCTGCCTGTGCATTTCTTTGACGGCCTCTTGCGTTTTTTCGCGGTAATCTGTAACCCGGCAGAAACGTCGAGCCCATCGATTGTCCCAGAATTTAAAATCCGGCATGTATATATCGACGATGCCGTCTAGCAATTTCAGCGTCTGGACGCTTTCATATCCCCCGCAATTGTACACCAGAGGAATTCTCAATCCCTGTTCGACCGCAAAAATCAATGCCTGTAGAATCTGCGGGGTGACATGTGTCGGCGTGACAAAGTTGATGTTGTGACAACCAAGATCTTGCAGATGAACCATCACGGCGGCAAGATCTTTTGGACCCAACGCTTCTCCGGCCAGCCGGTGACTGATGTCAAAGTTCTGGCAAAAGCTGCAAAGAAGATTGCAGGAAGAGAAAAAAATCGTTCCCGAACCGTTTCTTCCCACCAGTGGAGATTCTTCTCCGAAATGGGGCCCGTAACTTGCGACAATGGCTCTATCGGCTGTCTTGCATAAGCCGGTTTTTCCGGCCATGCGGTCGATACGGCATCCCCGGGGACAAAGCCTACAGGCGGGAGAAATCAATGACAAAGCCAGTTCCATCCGCTTTTGTAATTTCCCTTGCCGGTAAAGAGAAAGATATGAGGGGTCAGACATCATATATTGTAAAAAACCGATAAAGTTCTTTTCCCCGATCGGGACGGTCGCAAAGAAGGAAACACGCGAAGGAAAACGCGTTCACCCCATTTCACAGGTTTTTCAAATTCCCACACGCTTCAGAATATGTCTCGTCGAGTGCCTCTCTTTTCTGACTCGGTCAGGAAGGAACACCGACGATCGGGACGATGAGCTTTCTTGACTGAATCCGCGCAGTGACAAGAGGCAAGAATGCCTGTATGATTACACGCATCATGACGGTTGATGTTCGCGTTTGCGTCAAGGCGCTGTTCTTGTTACGATCCGGCTATCGAGTGGGCGGCCTCCCATCCGTCAGCTGAAAAAAAAACCAAAAAAGACGAATCCTGTCAAGGATTCGTCTTATCAAAACCCCCTATGCTATGATTTCTCCTTCTTGCTTCTCCATGAGCGGTAAATGGCTTTCAAGGGTGTATTGAGCATGGTGACGGATCATCCCTTGCTCGGTCATCTTTCTCCGACGTATTCCACCCGCGTCCGCATGAGCAGAATCTTCACGGATCCGGCCTTCGAAAGAAGTCTCTTCACCATGACCTCGGAATGTCCTTTTCTCCTTTCATGAGAAAAAACTTCCTGATCCGACATCCCAAAAACACTGTTGATCTTGTGGAAAAGGATACGACCCGCTTGTTCAGACGGCCAGACAAAAAAGAAGATCAAAACAGCCTACGAGCATCTTGGGTATGTTTGAAGTTTTTCTCCCGAGAATTTCACTTTGTCAATAAAATTGTCCCTGTGCTGAATTTATGATAAAAGCAAATAAAAACATGTGTGAGTTGATGGAACTCCCACTGTCTCAAAGGAGCCCGCCATGAAGAGAGTCTTTTTTATCGTTTTCTGTATTTTGATATTACTTCCGGGATGTTCATCGGCAGAGAAACGTTCTCCGGAAGAGCAGTATAAAAAAAGTTTCGGCCGATTTCCTTACGAATCTTTTTCAAAAACCGCCATCGGCGGCATTTATGAAGTCTACAATGGACATCAAGTGTATTACTACCTGCCGGATGCCGACGTGATCATCGCCGGGCCGATGATCGACAAGGACGGGAAAAACCTTTCCCAAGAAAGCGCCGCAAAAAAAATGGCGGCCAAAATGAGTCATCTGCCACTTGAGCAGGCGTTGAAAATCGGGGATGGAAAAATTAAAGT
>CAZPTW010000422.1:0-3213 GCA_964589235.1 uncultured Smithella sp.
AGCCTCCGGGCTTTTTCGCCGCTGCAATGCGACGGGGCTGCGAAACGGACGCCCAGCGTCCGGAAGGCGTCGATGACGTCCAGAATCTCGTCATCTCCCGCGTCCAGCAGATGAAAGCCTCCCATCACCAGCGCGATGTCATCGCCGGGAACACATTTTTTAGCCTTCTCAACAACCCGGACAATGCCGGGGTGCGCGCAGCCGGTGATGACGATCGCCCCGGCCTGCGTGCGCAGAATCGCCGCCTGCTCCGGCATCGGGCCTTCCATTTCGCCGGTCGTCAAAAGCCCCTGCAAGATCTCTCCCGCGCCTTCAATGTCGATGAAACGCGCTTTGTATCGTTTCATATCGTCCCGAAAATGCCGGTAAAAGGAGCTTCCCACGCAGATTTGCGGATTGGCCCCGGCGCCGAGAATCGAATAGATGCCGCCCACGTGATCCCAATGCTGATGCGAAATCATCAGAAGATCGATGGAGGCCGGATCGATGCCCAGCCTGGCCATGTTGCGCGACAAGACGACCCCGTCGCCGCCTGTGTCAAACAGGATGTTTCGACCGTCGAGCGCGATGAGGCAGGCAAAGCCCCAGGAGGCTTCGAGGTCATCGTGGATCGTATTGTTGTCGCAAAGGACGGTAATCAGCGGACAGGCCGCCTGGTGAATGGATGGCATCATGATCGCCTCGGTGTTTGTTTCATTTTCTTCGCGCGCCGTTTCCTGCGGCGATTGTCATTCCATGAGGACTTGGGTCTGGCCGCTTTGATGTAGCATAAAACCAGTGACAGGAAAAACCGGAAATCTCCTCCGGCCTCAGCCCGTGTGCGCCGCCCAAAGAACCGCCTCCCGGACAGAGTTGCAGAAACGCGACACTGCGTCGCGTAAGTCGCGTAAATGCGACATGGATCTTTTCGGAAAGAAAGGGTCTGGGGGACGATCTCCCTGTTTTTTATGGGTTTCGGCGTGACGCGATGGATCTGGCACTTTCTTTGCTGCTGACCCGATGGTGATGGTGGGAAAAAGATAAATACCATCGGAAGAAAAGGACTCGCCCATGAAAATTGCTCTGTCGGTATGGAAGGATTGCATCTCCACGGTTTTTGACGCGGCGGATCAGCTTCTGATCCTGGAAATCATCGACGGGGCGGAATCCGGACGATGCGCAGCGCGGCTTACCTCGTCCGACGGACCGGCGCGAGCGATGCAGCTTAAGGAAATGGGCGTTGACACACTGATCTGCGGGGCTATCTCGCGGCTGCAGGAAGCGGCGATTGCGGCGGCAGGCATCGAGGTCCATGCATTCGTTCGCGGGACCGTGGAGGAGGTCGTTCATGCCTATCAAAACGGCCGGCTGCAAACAGAGGCCTTTACGCTTCCCGGATGCAGGCGGCGCGGCATGGGCCGAAGACGCGATCCCGGGCGCGGCCGAAACGGGGCCTGCCCCTGGCGATAACTTCTTGAAAAGGAGAAATAAATTGAATCCAGCCATTCCTCAACAGATGTTTTTTACCAAAGGCGTCGGTACGCACCGCGAACAGTTGCACTCTTTTGAACTGGCGCTTCGCGACGCGGGCATTGAAAAGTGCAACCTGGTGCAGGTCTCCAGCATTTTGCCACCCGGCTGCAAGATCATTTCGCGCGCGGAGGGGCTCAAAAAGCTGAAACCCGGCGCCATCACGTTTTGCGTGATGAGTCGCTGTTGCTCCAATGAACCGAAACGCTTGATTTCGGCCGCCGTGGGGTGTGCCATTCCGGTGGACAAGCAGACATATGGGTACATCAGCGAACATCACGCCTTCGGGTGCACGGAAAAGCAAACGGGCGATTATGCGGAAGATCTGGCGGCGGCCATGCTGGCCTCGACCCTGGGGATCGACTTCAATGTCGATGAGAGCTGGGACGAAAAAAAGGAATTGTTTAAAATCAGCGGCAAAATCGTCGGGACACGCAACACGACGCAATCGGCTGTCTTGAAAACCGCCGATTACACGACGGTCCTGGCGGCGGCGGTGTTTGTCTTTTAAAGCAATAAGGATTCATAGAAGGAGATCTGGATAATGCCAAGAGGAGATGGAACGGGTCCGATGGGAAAGAACCGGGCCCGGGGGGGCGGCCGTCGGGCGGGTGGTTTGAGTGGAGGTGTTGGAGGGTATTGTGTGTGCCCCAATTGTGGGTATCGCGAACCCCATGAGCCGGGCATCCCCTGTATGCAAAAAAAATGTCCGCAATGTGGGACAAGGTTGATGAGGGAATAAACAGTCTTGGAAAGGAGGATTGACGTATGCCAAGAGGAGATTCGACAGGCCCCATGGGAATGGGACCGATGACAGGTCGTCAGGCGGGATATTGCGCCGGTTACAATAGGCCAGGTTTTTTAAATGACGCCGGAGGACGAGGCATGGGCCTGGGTTTCGGGCGCAAAGCCTTTTTCGGAGGGCGCGGCGGCGGATTTAGGCGGCGCAATCGCTTTTTTGCCGCTGACATGCCGGGCAGAGCCTGGTTTGGAAGATCAGCGGCGCCTTTCGGGCAAGCCGATCCGGAGGCGGAAAAACAGGCGTTGAAAAGTCAGGCTGAATACCTTCAGTCCGAAATCGATGCGATTCAAAAGCGCCTCGACGAGCTCAACGCAAAAGCCCAGGCAAAATAAATTCCGCGATCCGGAAATCAAAAAAGGCATGGGGCGGCTCATCCATGCCCGGCGGTAGCGGCGCGCATAACACCGCTTCGCGCTGCTGCCGCCAACGTTAAGAATGACGGGTGAAGATAGAATTGTAAAAACCTTCGCCCGGGATTTTATGCGAGGACATAAAATTGAAAAAAATGGGGATGATCATCTGCGCCCGCTATAGGCTTCCCTTTTGGAAACAAGCAGACATGGAAGCGCCGGCGGGTCACCTTCTGACGGAATCTCAAGACATGATGGCATCCTATAACTGACGCAAAAGGAAGAGAGACGATATGAAAATAGCGATCACCACATCCGGCAGCGATTTAAACGCGCCGATGGACAGCCGTTTCGGCCGGGCGCCGAAGTTTCTGATTTATGATCTGGACGCAGGCGCGTTCGAGGTCGTGGACAATCGGCAGAATCTGAACGCGGCGCAGGGCGCGGGCATCCAGTCCGCGCAGAATATCGCGCGTCTGGGGGTCAAAGCGTTGGTGACGGGTCATTGCGGCCCCAAGGCGTTTCGGGTTTTGCAGGCGGGAGGCATCAAAG
>CAZPTW010000423.1:0-3168 GCA_964589235.1 uncultured Smithella sp.
TCGGCAGACAGGCCGCGCTTTCCGGATGATCGGCCTCCGATTGAAAAGCCCGCAGACGAGCCGCCTGCCGGTCGATTTCCATCAATTGCGCCTCCGTGAGACCGGCCTTCAAGGCGGCCAATCGCTCTTTCCACTTTCGATCGTTTCGATCGTTGAAATCCGGATCGGGCGACATGACCGCCAAAAGACGGTGCGGATTTTCCACCAGCCATTTTCGCACCATCGTCTGGAAATACGCCGGATCGTCCGCCCAGCGTTTGCGGATGTCGGAAATCGCGCGGGCGAAATCCAGACCGATGAGCGGATCGCCGTCGTAGAGCCAGGTTTGAAACACATTGCCCAAAAGGGACAACCCGTAGGGGTAGGCGCCGCGGTTGATTTCCTTGCCATGGAATTCCACTTGATGAAGGATGCCTTCGACGAGATCGCGATCAAACCCGCGCACGACGATCCCCTCGAGCGTCTCGAGGATCAGTCTTTCGACCTTCTCCACATCGGCGCTTTGAACATGGCGCAATCCCGCACAGAACATAAGCTGCTTCATGTCGGATTCTATGCCGGTCACCGGCGTCATATCCTCCCCCAGCCCCGATTCCATCAAGGCTTTACGCAGGGGGCTGGCGGCGCTTCCCACCAAAAGGCCGGAGAGGATTTCCAACCCCAGCGCCGTGTCAAAATCTGTGTTGTCCGAAAGCATCCAGGCCGCATTGACCATGGTTTTGCCCTCCAACGGCTCATCCCGATCCACCGGATATTTCGTCTCGACGCGCCGCGGCGCGTCAAACGGTCTTTGACTTTCGATGGAAGACGTCACCTCCACGTGTTCGAAACCCGTGAGCGCCTCTTCGAGAAACGCCAAGTGCTCCACCGTGGGGATGTCACCATAGATAAAGAAGCGGGCGTTGCTGGGCGAATAATACCTACGGTGAAAATCACAAAATCGTTCATAGGTCAAAGACGGAATCATCTCCGGATCGCCGCCGGAATCGAGCGCGTAGACCGTGTCGGGATATAGATTTTCCTGAATATCCTTGTACATGAGCGAGTCAGGCGACGAATAGGCCCCCTTCATCTCGTTGAAGACAATGCCGGAGATGACCAGTTCGCTTTCCAGGTCTCCGGGTCTGGCCAATTCCAAGTGATGGCCCTCCTGTAAAAACGTTTCCGGAAGCAGCCTCGGATGCAAGACGAGATCCGTGTAGACGCGGGCCAAGTTGAAAAAATCCGCCTTGATCTGGCTGGCCACCGGGTAGACGGTTTTGTCCGGATACGTGAAGGCGTTGATAAACGTCTGCATGGTGGAACGGATCAGTTCTTTGAAGGCGTCCTTGAGTGGATATTTCTCCGAACCGGCGAGGACCGAATGCTCCAAAATATGCGGAAGCCCTGTGGAATCCTCAGGGGGCGTCCGAAAGCCGACGGCGAACACGTTCTCCCGCTCGAAGGCATGCAAGTGCAACACTTTCGCGCGGGTTTTCAAATGTTCGATTTCGTAAGCGGTCAAACGCAGGGGCTCGATGGGTTGCACGCGCAGCACTTTGAACCCAGCGATGAGGTCCCCCGGTTTCATCGTCGGTTGCGGATAATGGGTTTGCGGCATTTTCAGTCTCCTTGACGCGAAATAGAGTCACGCCGTTTCATGGCGGACAATGCTGAATCGTCACACGCCGGTTCTGCGCCTGGCCTTCAGGGGTGGTGTCGTCGGCGATCGGCTGGGAGGCGCCCGCGGCTTTGACAAGCAGCCGGGACGCCTCGATGTTATATCGCTCCACCAGGATTTTCTTGACGCTTTCGGCACGACGTCTCGACAATTCGATGTTATGGACGCGGGACCCCGAACGATCCGAATGGCCGGTCAAAACAAGCGTCGCGCCGGGTTGTTTGGCCAGATACTCCATCAGGGTCTGAATTTTGCCCGGCGGGACCTCCGTAATTTGCGCGGAGTTCACGCCGAATTCGATCGTCAGATTCAAGCAGCCGGGTTTGCCGAAATCAACGTCACCGGTGCGCGGAGGCGCCGCCTGAAAAGACGTCTTCGTTCGGGGAGCGGAGAGTACCGGCGTCCGCGCGGACATTTTTTCCTTGGCGGCTTCCGTTACCGCGATATCGTTTACCTCACTGCTGAAGGAAATGTCGCCGATCAGGCCTTCGGCGTAAGTTCGGGTGTGCTGCGAGTTGATGTGGAGCTGCAACCCGGTGGTCTCCCCCAAAGGTTCTCCATGGTTGATATCGGCGAAAAACCTCTTGTAGTCTTCATAAATGTTGCGGCGTTCCGTGTACCACTGGCCTAGCCTGTCGGTCTTGTTTCTCAAAACGATGTAACGCATCTTCCCGCCGCCGATCTGCGAGCTCGGCCCCATCCATCCCTTCGGCGCTTCGTTATCCCAGATATAGCCGATCACCGGCGTATGGAGCGCGGCGGGAAAGCTCGTCTCCTTGAACGCCACGTAAACCTGCAGGGCCTGATCATCGGTCGACGGTTTACGCACATCGCCGCCTACGGGCATTTTCTCCACCTTCCACCGCCAGGTGAGAATCGGATACTCCTTGACGTTCACCCGTGCCGCCTTACGCACACCGAAAGAAGAATCGCCGCGCGAGATCATTCGCAGATAATAAGCCTCCCCCTCTTTTTCCAGGCTCAGGTTCGGCTTTCCCGTCTTTGTCTCCAAGGTCCAACCCGCGGGCGCCCCACTGGACGGATCGAAAGAACGAAATTTCGCAATCGGCATCACGGCGGTCCAGCCGTCATGACAAAGCCAACCGAGAAAACCGACAACCACGAAAAGCGCCTTTGCCGACTTGGCAAAAAATCTTCTACCCATGACCGTCCGTCGCGAGCTCGGCGCGCAATTGCATGATCTCGGAGCGCGTGAAGACCGATTGAACGTCGCCGACGTGTGCCAAGATGTTTTCCCGCCCGCCCTCTTCGCGGTCGATCAACGCAATCACCCGATCGATCACAAGCCCCGCCTTCCGGGCCTGCTCGATGGCCTGGATGGTCGAGCCGCCGGTCGTCATCACATCGTCGAGAATCACCACCCTTTCGCCGGGTTCGACATTGCCTTCCACGGCGCTTTTGGTTCCGTGGTCTTTGATATCCTTCCGGACGATAAACGACTTGATCGGCTTGCCCCGTTGAAACGAAATCACGGAAAGGGCGTTGGC
>CAZPTW010000424.1:0-3161 GCA_964589235.1 uncultured Smithella sp.
CGCAATTTCCGTGGCGGTGACGGCATGGTCACCGGTGATCATCTTGACGGCAATACCGGCGCTGCGGCAGACGCCGACGGCGGCGATGGCTTCCGCGCGTGGCGGGTCGATCATGCCTTGGAGCCCCAGAAAGGTGAGCCCTTCCAGGCAATCTTCCAAGTCGAGCTTGTTCTTATCGACGGGCTTACAGGCGAGCGCCAGGACGCGCAGGCCTTCGGCGGCAAGCGCATCGGAGGTCTTAAGGAGATCGTCCTTGTTGAGTGGGACGGTTCGGCTGTCTTCGGAAAAGGCCTGAACGCAGGCCTCCAGCACTTTTTCGATGGCGCCTTTCAGATAGATGATGTTGCCGGACGGCGCCTGATGCAGCGTCGCCATGAACTGGCGTTCCGATTCAAAGGGCACGATATCCAGTCGGGGGGTTTTTTCATGCGCCGCCTCCGACGACAGACCCGCTTTGGCGGCCACCGAAATCAACGCCCCTTCCGTCGGGTCCCCCTCGATGCGCCAGTGGCCTTCGGATTGCACCAGTCGGGAGTCGTTGCAAAGGAGACCGGCCAAAAGCGTCTGCAAAAGAGCGGCGGGCGTCCGGCCGGAGATGTCTTGTCCGGCGGAGACGATTTTCCCCTCCGGGGCGTAGCCGTTTCCCTCCACGTCGTAGAAGGCGCCTCCGGCGTAAATTCGGCGGACGGTCATCTGATTTTCGGTGAGCGTTCCGGTTTTATCCGAGCAGATGACGGTGGTACTGCCCAAGGTTTCCACCGCGGGAAGTTTGCGGATGATGGCTTTTCGCTTGGCCATGCGGCTCACGCCGATGGCGAGCGTAATGGTAACGGCGGCGGGCAGTCCCTCAGGGATCGCCCCCACGGCCAGCGCGACGGCGGCCATGAACATTTCGACGGCGCTTTCCCCTCGCCAAAGCCCCACACCGAACGTCAACGCCGCCAATGCCAAAATGGCGATCAAGAGCACTTTGCTGAAAGAGGCGATTTTGAGGGTGAGAGGCGTGGAGAGATCGGCCGCTTCGGAAATCATCTCCGAGATCCGTCCCGTTTCCGTTTTGTCGCCCGTGGCCACAATGACGGCTTGGGCCTGTCCATACGTGACAAGCGTTCCGGCGTAAGCCATGTTGCGTCGGTCGGCCAGAATGGTTTCCGGGTCTAGGACCTCTTCTTTCTTGATGACGGGGACCGATTCCCCGGTCAACGCCGATTCATCCACCTGTAAATCCCGACAGGACAGCAGGCGGACGTCGGCGGGAACTTTATCCCCGGATTGAAGGCGCACAATGTCGCCCACGACCAGATGGACGGAATCAACCTGAATCCACTTGCCGTCGCGCAATACGGTCGCCTGCGTGGTCATCATCTGTTTGAGGGATTCAATGGCTTTTTCCGCTTTGGACTCCTGGATGAAACCGATGATCGCATTGACGAGGACGACGCCGAAAATGACGGAGGAGTCCACATACTCCCCCAAAAGCAGCGTGATCGCCGCGGCGGCAAGCAGAATGTACACCAGCGGCTGATGAAATTGCAGCAAAAACCGGATCAATGGCCCCTTTTGCTTTTTTGCGGTGACCATATTGGGGCCGAAGCGCTCCAGGCGGTGTTTGGCCTCAAACATCGATAAACCTTTTTGTGGATGGGTGGACAGCAGCGTGGTGACCTCTTCGGCCGGGCAGTGGTGCCAGTGCTTACAAATCAAAGACTCCATCAGGGGCTCCTTTTCTTATGGTTTTTCAAGCGCCGGGAAAAATCAGTGGAGAGAACCATCGTTATGTTAAGGGTTCATGTTCATGTGTTGCATGATCAATGGGACATCATGGCTTCGTCGATGGCATTCATTTTTATCCAGAAGATAAAAGATTGTCAAATGGAATCGGAAAACCGCCGGAATATCGAGATCTTTATGACGGAGGCCGCCAGAACCAGAAGGAGCTTGCGGCAAAGTGTTTATAGTCCGGAAAGAATCGGAGAAGTTTTTCTTCTTCCATCCGGGAACGGTAAAGCTGAATCATGATGAACAAGGCGGTCAAAAAGAGGTTGATCCAAGATAGGCGCAGGACCGCGACGGCCGAAGCGGTGAGTATTTCCCCGAGATAAATGGGGTGTCGGACAAATCGGTAGGGACCGCCGGTGACGAGCTCGCGGACTTCCACCGTGACGCTAAAGGACCTCTTGAGCGTCCAGAGCCCCCAAAGTGTCAGGCAGGTTGCGCCCGTCATCCAGATGAAGACGGCGTATAGATGCGTTTCGGAACGGAGAACCCACGGATGCACGGGAGACAAAAGCAAACCGAAGGGCAGTACACCGCCCAGAAGCGGAATGAGAATTTCACGCGTGCCGCGCGAGCGATCCACGGGATCCTTACGAATGATGTAAATCAAAAGGAACACGGCGAAGATCAGGGTTTCCACCCCCCACAGAGGTTTGAACCAGAAACGATGGAACGAAAGGATTCTGTGGATGAGAAAAACCACAAGCATTGCGCCGACAAACAATCGGATCAGAAGGTGCAAGGTCTTGGCGGAAAAAAATCTTTCCAGCCATCCGAATGGATCGAAATGGATCATGGATTGGTCCTGGTTCCAAGTGATGGGATCATTATAGCTGACTTGCCGCCGTGGAGCCAATCTTTTTCCAAGGGGGCTATCGAGTTTGGTCTTGACAAGATTTTATCGGCTGTGTTACGGACGACTCAGCACGTTGAAAGGTGACGACGTCGTCGATGACAACATGTAAGTCCAATAAAACCTGGTGGTGGCAGACCGAAAGTGTCTGCCCATAAGCTCGGTCAAGGCGGGCATGGGCAGGGAAGTTTCCTTCCCATGACTCGAAAATCATATCAATGCCATGGGAAGAAGAATTCCATGGCTTTTTTTTTGGGATTCGACACAAGGCGTCAAGCGGCAGTGGATGTGCGGCAACGAAAAATATTGAAGAAAAAGGAGAGAGACGATGGAACAGGTTAAAATACCTCTGGAAGATTTCGACATTCCCAAACAGTGGTACAACGTCATGGCGGATTTACCCGTACCGATGAAACCGCCTTTGAATCCCGGCACGGGGAAACCCATCAATCCCGAGGACATGGCGGCCATTTTCCCCATGAACATTATTGAACAGGAGGCATCCACCCAGCGTTGGATCGACATTCCCGAC
>CAZPTW010000425.1:0-3160 GCA_964589235.1 uncultured Smithella sp.
GTTTTAAATAATGCCTGTCCTTTGATGTCACAGTTTTCCAGGCAAATCCCGTCCAGTGCTGCCAAAATCCCCCACTTTTAAAGTTGGCACGCTTTCTGCTAACATATCAAGTAGCAATTGATAGCGCACCAGGTTGCTGGGTAGCACTGGTGCTTGTACAAACATTAATTCAGCGATAAAACAAAGGAGGTGTTTGATATGCTGTGGACATGGCCAACAAATCGTTATGGAAGTATGTGGAGTGAATTGGATCGGCTGCAACGCCAGATGAACCGTCTCTTCGAGCCTTTTGCGGGCGGCCAAAGCAACATCGGAAGTTTTCCGGCTGTCAATCTTTGGACCGGGGAAGACCAAGCGCTGCTCACCGCAGAATTGCCTGGCATTGATCCCGACAAGATCGAAGTGACAGTCAAGGACAACACAGTCACCATTCGCGGAACCCGTGAACGGGAAGAACTCAAGGAAGGTGAAACCTATCTGCGTCAGGAACGCGGTGCCGGTACCTTTGTACGGTCGATTGCGATGCCCTTCAAGGTGGACGACGCCAAGATCTCCGCACAGTACCAGAAAGGGATTCTGCAACTCACCCTGCCAAGGGCAGAAGCAGACAAACCCAAGAAAATCACCGTCAACGCAGGTTGAACAAAATTAGGAAAGGAGGAATAGACTATGGCAGGATCAGCATTATGTAAACGTGAATCTGAAACACCAGCCCGGACAGAACGTGCGCAACAGAATACCGTCTTTACGCCGAGAGTGGATATTCGGGAAACGGAAACCGGTCTTCTGCTGGTAGCAGACATGCCGGGCGTCGATGAGAGCAGTGTCACCATCGATCTCGAAGGCAGCGAACTGACGATACGAGGCGCCTTCGTGCCGAAAACGCCGGAAGGCTACACGCTGTCATACCAGGAGTATGCTTGTGGCGACTATGAACGCGCTTTCACACTGGGCGACACCATTGACCGCGACCAGATCAAGGCCGTCGTCAAAGATGGTATCCTCCGGCTCACACTGCCGAAGGTAAAGGAAGTCCAGCCAAGACGCATCACCGTCAACGCAGGCTAACCAACAATAATTCCCGGGTAGATAGCGCCCGGGTCTTGAGATACCGTCCGAACGCAACCCGTTCGGACGGTTTTTTATTTCCCTTGGCGGTTCAACGAAGGAATACAAACTCATCGGCCGAAAGACGCTATATTAAGTCTAAGTCAAGGTTCAATTGCTGTGGTCTCGCAATGCGCTACTTGGCGGTTGCCGTCGCAACTGCGTAAAGCCGATTTTGCCAGAGCAGGTTCATCAAAGCAACAAATAGGAACAACGCTTTAGATGGTGCACCGCGTAACAGAGCTTCACTGCATCATGCCGATTGCAAACATCGCATCGGTAATGGCGCATGGCATCTTGTCGCATAATGAGGTTGCTCAATTGAACCATGCAGATATATCGCTGGCGGATGTGCAAGAACGGCGGGAGCGAAAATCAGTACCGGGTGGGTTGCGCTTGCATGAGTATGCAAACTTGTACTTTTGTGCGCGAAACCCAATGATGTACCGTCGGCAGAACGAACGAGAACGACTCTGTGTCCTGCTGGTTGATCGACGAGTGCTGAATTTACCCGGCGTAGTTTTGAGCACCGGCAATGCTGCCAGTGATTATTCACGTTTTTTGCCGTCACCAGAGGGACTCCAGGAGATAGCATGGGATGATGTATTTGCCGATTACTGGACTGATAGAGACCAGTATGTGCAAATGCGGAAAAAATCGGCAAAGTGCGCAGAGGTACTCGTTCCACGCTGCATCGAGCCATGCTTTATCACCGGTGCTTGTGTCAGTAACACGACTGGTCGCGATGCCTTGTTGGCAATGGGATTCGAGTTGCCGATTACAGTAAACGCCCATATGTTTTTTGGTTGAGGTAAGATCATGTCCCATGTTTTGATAGGTAATTTATTTGACAGCCGGGCACGGACACTGGTGAATACGGTAAATTGTGTCGGAGTAATGGGAAAAGGGATCGCCGCAGAATTCAAGAAGCGATATCCGGAGATGTTCCTTGATTATGCGAAACGCTGTGCCGATAAGAGTGTGCGGCCCGGTGTCCCATACCTGTATGAAGACTTGCTGGGTACTTCTATCATTAATTTTCCCACCAAAGACCATTGGCGTTCACTTTCAAAACTGGAAGACGTAATACGCGGCCTTGATATCTTTGCAGACAAATATCGTGAATGGGGAATTGTATCTGTGGCATTTCCACCGCTTGGCTGCGGCAACGGCGGTCTGGAATGGCGAACGGTTGGCCCTATCATGTACCAAAAACTGTCGTCACTTGACTTGGAAGTTGAAATCTACGCTCCTTTCGGCACCCCGAGAAATGAGCTTTCCATTGAATTCCTCAAACAGCAATCGGCCGTACCGATCAACACCATAGGGGCAGTTCAAGGTAAAATGAAGAAGGAATGGGTGCCATTGCTTGAAGTGCTTTGGCAATTGGAGAAACAACCTTATGCCGCTCTTGTTGGCAGAACCATCTTCCAGAAAATCTGCTATGTGATGACTGAAATGGGACTTGAAACAGGTTTTCAGTTCAGTCAAGGCAGCTATGGACCATTTGCACCTGAAATCAAAGAAGCCCTTTCGGTATTTGCCAATGCAAACCTCGTTCAGGAGCAAACCTTGGGACGCATGACGGCTTTGCGAATTGGCCCTGAGTATGAGACATTACGGGAAAAATATGCCGATTATTTGCAATCTATGCAAAAGATCATTTCTAAAACGGTGGACCTATTTTGCCGCATCAAGGATACCGAGCAAGCCGAGGAAGTCGCCACGGTCTTCTACGCCACCCGCCAGGTAAAGGCAGCACAAAAGCATGCTACTGAACAAGATATTTTCGACTACATCATCGAATGGAAGAAGCATTGGAACACGCCACAGAAACGCGAGACCGTTGCGTCCGCAATCCGTCATCTCGTGATGCTTAAATGGATTGGAGCTGAATTCAGCCAATCATTGCCAGTCGCAGAGGATGACTTCTGATAACTGACATCAGCTAAAACATCTTGAATGGTAACGTAAAAAATTGCCGAATTCTGCATTCACCATTAGGGGCTATATTATGGAGGTGCCGGAGGATTTATTTACAAGGAATGTAATT
>CAZPTW010000426.1:0-3142 GCA_964589235.1 uncultured Smithella sp.
ATCCACGCAAGTCCCCACCTTTGCGCAAGGTGACAAACGCCCCTTCTTCCGATAAGAGTCTCTCATCCTGTTCAGAAAAGTCCGGCGCTCTTCCAGTCCGAACAAAGGTCTCCAAGGTCTCTCGGGCGATCTCTAAAAGCCTCTTTTTCTGTTCGGAACTCAAACGTCTCTCCGAGGCCTGTTCCCTCTTCTGGAAAGTCCGATCACGATAAAAGACCACCGAGGCGTATCCGACGACCTGGGAACGGTCACCGGTTGTCTCTGCGGAAGTTGTATAGTGCAACACTTTTCCTTTGCGAAATCCGCGCGCGAGAGCGTACAACAGACCCGCGGCAACCACGTGAAATCCGTCCACTTCCATATCGCCCGTCGCATGCCCGTCCCAAAGGCGTTGCACATCCATCTCCTCGATCGCCTTGAGGCCGCGGGCATCGATGGCTTGAGCTTCTTTGAGGGGATGAAAGTGCGACTGATCCACACTCACATCCACCAAAACATCGCTTCGCTCTCCAACCGCCGCATCCAAGGCGGAAGCGACGGTCTTGATCATCGACATATCCGGAGGGTACCCGACAATGATGGGAAGAATTTTAGCCTCCGGAAAAATTTTTTTGATGAGCGGGAGCTGCGTTTCCACAGAATTTTCCGGTCGCCCCGGACTTCCATCAAAAACATTTTTGCGGAAAAGAAATCGCTGATCAAAGGCCATGACGCGAGCGGCCAGTTCACGATCCACCGTAAGCGGCCCCAAAGGCGTTTCAAAGGCTCCATCCGGCCAGATAGACGCGCCTTCAAATGAATAGTGATGGGATGGGGCCAAGATGACGACGGAGTCGATCTTCTGTCCGGAGGCGGCCTTGAACCCAAAAGTTGCCGTCTGGGCGGAATACACATATCCCGCGTGCGGCGATAGGATCACGCCGATATCCCCTTCGAATTTTTCAACCACGGCACGTCTGAGGCACTGATCGATCATATCCTCGAGCTTGCGGGGATCCGCCGGATACCAACTCCCGGCGAGCGCCGCCTTCTTAACATGATTGTCGGAATTCGATTTCGGTTTCATACCCTCTCCCTCCGAATCAGTGAATTTTTGTCTGCCGCAAGGCAAAGAATAATGAAAGGACTCTTCCCCCCCCAGGAAATATTCTTTAAGATTTTGACATCTTTCATGAAACATTCGCAACTGTTTTTTTGTGGATGGTGAAGCGTCATTGCCCCCAAAAAGAACGGGACATCCGATACGCACTCGGATGTCCCGTTGGCTTTGACGGTGATAGGCCTTTGGCCGCCTTCAGATTAACTCAGACGTCTTTCAAGGGCTTCAAGTTCCCGTTTGAGTTCGTCAGGCAGCCGATCACCGAATTTCTTGTAATGGTCTCGGATCCCTTCGACTTCTTTCTTCCATTCCACCTTATCGACGTTCAGCAGTTCCTTCATGTCGGCCGGGCTGATATTCAGGCCGGATGTGTCGATGGCATCTTCGGTGGGCATGAACCCGATCGGCGTTTCGTCGGCTTTGCCCGTTCCAGCGCAGCGTTCGAACACCCACTTGAGCACGCGGCTGTTTTCGCCGTAGCCAGGCCATAGCCATTTGCCATCGGTCGTTTTTCTAAACCAATTGACATAGAAAATTTTCGGCAGCTTCTCCTCGGATGTCTTTTTCCCGATTTGGATCCAGTGTTTGAAATAATCACCCATGTTGTACCCGCAGAAAGGCAACATGGCAAAGGGATCGCGGCGGACCTGGCCGATGTTGGCGGAAATGGCGGCCGCCGTGATTTCCGAACCGACGATGGATCCCAAAAACACCCCGTGATTCCAATTGAAGGCCTGATGGACCAGCGGAATCGTCGTCGGGCGGCGTCCTCCAAACAAAAACGCGCTGATCGGCACGCCGCTTGGATTCTCCCAATCGGGGTCGATCGCCGGACACTGTCTGGCCGGCGCGGTGAATCTGGCGTTGGCATGCGCGGCAACTCGACCTGAGTCTTTGGTCCATTCCTGACCGGTCCAATCGATGATTTTACCGGCCGGTGGATCGTAACCGATGCCCTCCCACCAGACATCGCCGTCTTCAGTCAAGGCGACATTCGTGAAAATGGTGTTTTTTTCGATCGACTTCATGGCGTTGTAATTCGAATCTTCCGACGTGCCCGGTGCGACGCCGAAGAAACCAGCCTCGGGATTGATGGCATATAATCGCCCATCGGCACCGAATTTCATCCAAGCGATATCATCCCCCACGCATTCCACTTTCCATCCGGGAATCGTCGGAATCATCATGGCGAGATTGGTCTTGCCGCAAGCCGAGGGAAAGGCAGCCGCCACGTATCTTTTCTCTCCTTGGGGATTGGTGATGCCCAAAATGAGCATATGCTCAGCAAGCCATCCTTGTTCCCTGGCCATGACCGACGCGATGCGCAGGGCAAAACACTTCTTGCCCAGAAGGGCATTCCCGCCGTAGCCTGAACCGTAAGACCAGATCGTCTTTTCCTCAGGAAAATGGGAGATGTATTTTTGTTCGATCGGCGCACAGGGCCATTTTCCGCCGTCTGTCTCACCTTCCGCCAACGGTTTGCCGACGGAGTGCAGACACGGAATAAAGACGCCGTCCTCTCCCAAAACATCTAAAACCTTTTGGCCCACTCGCGTCATGATGTGCATATTTGCGACAACGTAAGGTGAATCGGTGATTTCAACGCCGATCTGGGCGATGGGCGAACCGACCGGTCCCATACTGAACGGAATGACGTACATCGTCCGTCCTTTCATGCAACCGTGATATAAACCGGACATAATTTTTTTCAGTTCATCCGGATCGATCCAATTGTTCGTGGGTCCCGCCTCTTCCTTGGTCTTCGCGGCGATATAAGTCCGGTCTTCCACTCTTGCCACATCGGAGGGGTCGGAACGGAAAAGAAAACAGTTGGGACGTTTGGAGGCATTGAGCGGCACAGCCAGACCGGAATCGACCATCGTTTTGATGACGGCGTCATATTCTTTCTGGGACCCGTCACACCAATAAACTTTGTCCGGCTTTAACATCTTGGCCATTTCATCCACCCAAGAAATGAGTTTTCTGTTTTTGGTCATCCTGCTGTCGTTCATGTTTTGTCTCCTTTTATCTATTCATTATCGT
>CAZPTW010000427.1:0-3129 GCA_964589235.1 uncultured Smithella sp.
TGGACACGGCACGGTTGCCATGCTTGGCGACGACAATGCCCGCCGCCGCGACGACGAAAGCCGTCGTGGTGGAAATATTGAATGTGTTGAGCTTGTCGCCGCCGGTGCCGCACGTGTCGACGATCGTCGTGGCACAGGCATTGACTCGCGCGGCCTTCTGGCGCATGATCCGCGCCGCACCGGTGACCTCTTCGACGGTTTCACCCTTCATTCTCAAGGCGGTGATCAAGGCCCCGATTTGCGCGGGCGTGGCTTCTCCCCCCATGATCTCATCCATCGCCGCCATCATCTCCGATTCCGACAAATCGATTTTGCAAACCACTTTGTCTATCGCTTCTTTGATCATGATCAACGCTCCTTTCGTCTGATCGTTTTCAAAAAGTTTCTTAAAAGTCTTTTGCCTTGGGGCGTCAGCACCGATTCCGGATGAAACTGAATCCCCTCCACCGGATACGTTCGATGCCGCAATCCCATGATTTCACCTTCCTCTGTTTTGGCACTGACTTCCAGACAGGAAGGAAGCGTCTCGGGCTTCACCACCAGCGAATGGTAGCGCCCGGCCGTAAAGGGATTGGGCAGTCCGGCGAAAAGCGTCTTGCCGTCGTGATGCACGGGCGACACTTTACCGTGCATGATGCGGTCGGCTCGGACGATGTCACCGCCGAAGGCATACCCAATCGACTGGTGCCCCAAACAGATGCCCAAAAGCGGAAGCGTTTGGTAAAATTCTCGAATCACATCCACCGAAACGCCGGCCTCGCGGGGCGAGCAGGGCCCAGGCGAAAGCACAATGGCCTCCGGTCTCATTTTTTTGATGCCGTCGATCGAGATTTGATCGTTGCGATAAACGCGGATCTCTTCACCCATCTGGGCGAGATACTGAACGATGTTAAATGTAAACGAATCGTAATTATCAATCATCAAGATCATCGGTCACTCCTGCTTGTCATTCTCCAACATAAATCCGCCGGCGGCGAGTTTGACAGCCATTTGCATGCCCCGGGACTTGTTGAGCGTTTCCTGGTGTTCGAACTCCGGATCGGAATCGTAAACGATACCCGCCCCCGCCTGGACATGAATTCTGCCGTCTTTGATCACCAGGGTACGGATGGTGATGCAGAGATCCATGTTTCCGTTGAAACTGAAATAGCCCACAGCACCGCCATAAGGGCCGCGGCGCACCGGTTCCAATTCATCGATGATTTGCATGGCGCGAACTTTAGGCGCCCCTGTGAGCGTCCCCGCCGGGAATGTGGCCTCCAACACGTCGAAGGCGTCTTTGTCTTCTGCCAATTGCGCTCGAACATTGGACACCAGATGCATGACGTGCGAATACTTCTCAATCACCATATATTGATTGACCTGCACCGTGCCGGTTTCGGCAATCCGCCCCAGGTCGTTTCGGCCCAAATCCACCAGCATGACATGCTCGGCGCGTTCTTTCTCGTCGGAGAGGAGTTCGTCGGACAACGCCCGGTCTTCCTGCTCGGTTTTTCCACGTCGCCTCGTGCCAGCGATCGGACGAAGCTCGACATCTCTTTGTTCCAGACGCACCATGACCTCCGGTGAAGATCCGATCAGGGTTAGACCACCGAGCTTCAGGAAAAAAAGATAGGGGGACGGGTTGATGTAGCGCAGCGCGCGGTAGAGATCCACCGGGTCCACAGGGAAAGACGTCGAAAAGCGCTGGGAGAGAACCACCTGGATAATATCGCCGGCGGTGATGTAGTCTTTGGCTCTTGCCACCATCGCCTTGAACCGGTCCGGGGAGAGGTTGGACGCAAAGACGACATCCCGACCGGAAACCGCCGACGTTTGAGGCTGAGCAGGGGCGAGAATCAGGTCGACCATCCCGTCGATTTTACGACAAGCCTCCCGGTAGGCTTCCTCCAGAGACGACACCCCCTCTGTGTATGCGCACGCCACCACCTTGATGGTGTGGCGGATGTTGTCAAAAATGATCAGCTCGTCACTGATCACAAACACCGATTCCTCCAGGTTCAGGTCGTCAGGCGGCGCGGCGGGCAGATTCTCAAAATATCGCACCACGTCATAGCCGACATACCCCACCGCTCCACCAAAAAAGCGCGGGAGTCCCGGCGTGGCCACCGGTCGGTATCGTTTCAAGAGGTCCCTCAAGACATCGAGCGGACGGCCTTCATGTTTTCTTGTCGTCGTGGCCCCTTGTTCCTCAACCACCGTGTCGGCACCGCGGACTTTGAAGACCACCCCCGCATCCGTTCCAATAAACGAATATCGCCCCCACTTCTCGCCGCCTTCCACGCTTTCCAGCAGATAGACATAGTCTTTGGTTTGCATCTTTCTCAAAACGGAAACCGGCGTTTCGATATCGGCTAAAATTTCCCGGTAGACGGGAATCAGATTCCCACTGCGGGCGTAGGTTTCAAAATCCACGAAATTCGGAGAATACATTGTCTTTCCTTTCAGACGGCGTCAGTCAAAATGAAAAAGGCCGTGATGTCGGTCACGGCCTTTTTGCGCACATACAAAAAAGCCGTGGAGCCCCGAGAGGATCTCCACGGCTTTGATGTCTACTTCAAAAGATCAGCAGTGGACGCTCCTCTCGTTGAAGCTCCACCACCACCAGTTATTCAAAGCGAATTTTTTTGCGGTCATCTTTCTTAAGCTCTCACTTTCAATTTGAAGCCCTTTATAGCAGGAGGATTGGACGGTGTCAACGATTTATTTTTCAAGCGCCCCCTTCCCCGATTCCCCGTTCGTTTCGGATTTTTCCTTCTTTTCGTCCGCTTCATGAAAATCGGCGGACGGCTCCGTTTGCTTGGGGGTCCCAAGGGGCTCTATATTGTTTTCCTCCCTCGGAGACGGCCGGGATGCTTCCAGTTCGGCAAGCCAAAGACTGTGACGGTGACGCGCGTAATCAAGCCTCACGCTACCGGTGAAGATCCCCCGCACCATAGGCCAGTTGGGCCGAAGCGCGATGGCCGCCATATGCGCCAAGAACGCCAAGAAGAACAGGACGAAACCGATGTTGTGAATCCAAGTCGCCCAAAGCAAGACGGTGTGGGAAAGATCGGGCGCGTAAATGTTTTTATAGGTTTTGACCAGACCGGACACGATCAGCAATAAAATGACGAAAGCCATTCCCGC
>CAZPTW010000428.1:0-3115 GCA_964589235.1 uncultured Smithella sp.
TCGAAATTTTCATCCACTTCGATCAGTCGATAAGGGGTTTTGAAAAACTCCGCATAGACCGGATAAAAACTATAGGTGATATCGGCAAAGATAATGGGGTTTCCCGTCGGCTCGAAAAAAGCCGGAAAAGCGAAAGCCAAAAGTTCGTCGGAACCGTTGCCGACAAACACGTTTTCTCTTTTCAAGCCGAAGTGTTGGGCGATGGTATCCCGAAGTTCATCGCAAGAAGGATCTGGATAGAGCCGCAACATGTCCCCGGCAGCAAGCTTGATGGCCTCAATCGCTTGGGGCGATGGCGGATAAGGGTTTTCATTGGTATTGAGTTTAATGTACTTCCGATCCTTGGGTTGCTCGCCGGGAACATAGGGTTTGATGTTTCTGACTGTCTTGCTCCAATACTGACTCATCATCTCACATCCGTATGTATTTATAATATTTACACAAAAATATAACACACCTTTGAATTTCCATCATTCATTTCCATTGCGCCCATCCTGTCGTTATTTGGGCGCATCTTCCTCGAACATCTCCGCATCCATCACGCCCTGGCAAACTCGGGTCACCGGCCCGGTCATCGTGGCGTCAAAGTCGCCGGAGAATTGAATGAAGAGACAACCGCCGGGCATATGCACCGTGATGTCTCGATCGCAGAGGCCCAGACGACAGGCGACACCCGCCGCGGCCGTGCTGCTCGAGCCTGAGGCCAGCGTGTACCCTGCCCCCCGTTCCCAGATTTCGATGCGGATATTACGGCGATCGAGAACCTGCATGAACTGGACATTGGTCCGGTTGGGGAACCGAGAATCGCTTTCGATCAAAGGCCCGTACCGGCGGACCAGCTCGGGCGAGACGGACTCATGGAGAATCACACAGTGAGGATTTCCCACCGTGGCCGCACAATATTCGAATGAGGCGCCATCGATGTTCATCTGTTCCCGCAAAACTTCCCGCTCGTTCCCGACGACAGGAATACTTGAACTGGAAAAAAGAACCTTTCCCATCTCCACAATGATCAACTTCCCATGATCCAGGACCTGGCAGGTGACTTTGCCGCCCAGGGTTTCAACCGTAAACGGGATGTCCCGAACAAGCCCCTGATCGAAAAGAAATCGCGCAAAGATACGCAATCCGTTCCCGCTTTTCTCCGCTTCGCTTCCATCCGGATTGAAAATCTTCAGACGAAAATCGCATGTCCGGCTGGCATAAGGCCCCAAAAGGATGCCATCGGCCCCCACCCCGTAATGACGATGGCAAATGCGCCGAATGCCGGACTCGTCCAGTTCTCCTTTGACATCGGCCGGTCGAATGACGAGGTAGTCGTTTCCCAGGCCGTGATACTTGACGTATTTCACATCTTTCCCCTTCACGCTTCAGGCTGTCGCCCAAAAGGCTTCATGAAATGCGACCTTCCCCTGCGGTATTTTTTCGTCAAACGGGAGCGCCAAAAAAACCTCCGGGGGAACACCTTCATGAACCAGACCGGGGATGTTTCGAAAACCAAACCGCTTATAGTATTCGGGATCGCCGACAAGCGCGCATCCTTTGCCTCCCATTGCTTTGAGCCGTTTGAGTCCATCGTGCATCAGCGCTTTCCCGATGCCTTGTCTCTGATGGTCAGGTAGAACGGAAAGGGGCCCAAGACCATACCAGTTTGAAGTGCCGTCCGAAATGGTTATCGGCGAAAAAGCGATATGCCCGACAATGCCCTCTTCAATTTCCGCCACCAGTGAAATCGAAAGGGCGTGCGCCCCGCGTAGAGCCTGAATGATAAACTGTTCCGTGTGCTGACTGATCGAAAGGTTTTTGAAGGCCTCGCGGGTGACTTCAGAAATGGCCTCGATGTCGAAGTCTGTTTCCTGCCTGATTATCATGTTTCTATACCTGTCATTCGTCTTCATGTCATGCTTATAAAGCACAAATTACCCCATCCTTCAAACATTTAAAAATCTGTTCTGATTTATCCCGCCAGACGCGAACAAATCCTCAACACTCCTTTTCCAAGATCGATCGCGCAAAGCCCGCCCCGCTGAAAATCCTTTCTGCCGTCCACTTTTTTTTTTCATCACAGCCTGCAAGCTTAAGACAGCGGGAAAAAACGCGCTGCGCCTCTTCTCTTCCGGCGGCCTTTATATCAGCCCTTGCTCAATCGATTGATCGAATCGTTTAAATGATTCAACATTTATTTCAAGGACACGAAGAATGAGGAAAGGAATGACGTTGAGATGAAAGACCACTTAAACAGATTATTCCATTTATATTAATGACTTACAAATTTATTGGTTTCCTGTGATATTCTGGCATGTAAATTTCATTACCTAAAAGCAAATGATTCGGCCGCAAGGCCCCAAAAAAAACAAAGACTCCCAAAGGAGGTATGAGATCATGAAAAAGACAGTTGGAACCCTCATCACGGCGGCAGCGGTGGTCCTTTTGACGGCAACCTTCGGATTCGCGGAATACGCGGCGGCGGGCGCTTCCGCTTTCCCCTACTTTCAGCTGGGCTGTCTGATCGTCGGCGGCTTGATTCTGGTGAGCCTCAAAAGAAAATATGACAAAATGTACACCGCCGAGGTGGTCGGCGCCTTCGCCCTCTACACGGTCCTGATGGCGCTTTTCACCAATCCTGTCATTGAAATGGTAAGAAACATCGTCACCTGATCGGACAGGGACATTCCGTGGCAGGCATGCAAGAAGAAAGGAGAACAGCCATGATCGCAACACAAAAAATACATCGAAAACAATACAGCGAAATGGGCGGCATCTTGGTGTTATCCGCTTGGGGATTCGCAACGGTGATTGCATCGTTCCTGTTCTTCTGGGCGGGATTGAAGCTCGATTCAGCTTTGGGAACCGGGCCCTATTTCATGATCGGACTTTTCATGTTGGCGATTTTTCTCTGCGTGATGCGCCTCTACCAGGAAGCCAAACGAAGAATGAAAGATTTTTAATTCATTCAAAAATATTTCGTCGAAAACAAAGCCCCCTGACGCGGTAAACCCGTAGGGGGTTTTTCGTGTATGCCCCGTCTACTGTAAGGCCACGGAAAATTCCGATTGATCCTTGGTATCCTCGATGATGATATACTTGGGATGAATGCTTTTAAGGATATACCGAT
>CAZPTW010000429.1:0-3102 GCA_964589235.1 uncultured Smithella sp.
GGCCATGAAGGTAAGCGACCCCGAGACGCCGGGCGGTAAAAGAATGCGGTGGACGATCAGGGGACTTTCCTGAATGTCACCCAGGATGGTTCCCGCTTCGACGGTCATGCCCGCTTTGACCCGCGGGGTGAAAGCCCAAGTCTTGTTTGGGTCGAGAGCGGACAGCTTGATGCCTTTTTTGATGTAGCTTCCGCAGGTTTCCGAAATTCCGATGAGGGGTCTTTGAATGCCGTCATAAATGTTGGCGATCAATCCCGGGCCCAAAAGCACTGAAAGCGGGCGACCGTAAGAGAAGACCTCGTCACCCGGCTTCAAACCGGTGTTGTCTTCATACACCTGGACGATGACGGTGTCGCCGGCCAGTCGGATGACTTCGCCGATCAGGCGGTCCGGTCCCACTTCCGCGATATCGTACATCTTGACCCCCCGAAGTCCGGAAACCCTCACGATCGGCCCGTTGACGGCGATCACTTTTCCTGAAAGCAGATCATCCATCGCTCTTCCTTACGTTTCAAAGGGGGAAGGGGAGAGGCCCCGAAGTCGGGGACTCCCCCCAAAACGGCCATACCCCCTCTGTCCCCCTGAAAAAGGGGACTGAAAAGCGCAATGGGCTCGGAGCCCTTGCGCTATGGCATGCGCTGTGCGTTTGTCTCCACGTTTTGCTCCTCCAACATTTTTGCGATTTTTCTTCGAATGACGGCCGAGTGACGGAAATACATCCTCTCCATCGTGCCGTTGAAAACGCGTCCCCCTGCCTGATCGATCACCAGACACCCGCCCCACTGAATGGACGGATCCTCTTTAATGACGACCCTGGCGGATGGCAACGCCGAGCGGATCGAGTCCGCCAAGGCCAGGTCTGCCTTGGCCAGGCGTACCTCGATGGGGCCCATGATCTCTCCGGCCGCCTGGACAACCGTGTTGATCATGAACGATGGATAGCGCCGATGTTGATTCAGGCCGGTCATGACTTCCTTCACTCTGTCCGTGATGAAGTCTTCCAGGCATTGCAGCCGGATTTTTTGCCGTTCGAGAGCCGCCTTGTTCTTAAGCCGGGTGATTTCCTGGCGGATGTGGGCGTTTGTCTCGTCTTCAGCCAGGCGGCGGAAATGATCGATGGCGGCTTGACGCTCGATGTCGAGGCGGCGGATGGTCTCGGCTTCGTTTTCCGCAATAGAGGCCAACGCCTCCTGAACATCGCGTTCGATGGATTTTTCCAAAGATGTTTTGTCCATTTGTCATCCTATTGCCGCGCCAAGAAGCCAAGACGGCTCCGGACAGCGATCGGCGCTATAGGGTGATCCCCAGCGCCTCGGCGACATAGCCCATAGCCGATCGACGAAAGCCCTCCGTGTCATCAAGGCCCGGGATTTCAATCAAGACGAGGTTGGGCCGATTCAGGTTTAATTCAGCGATCCGACTTTCCAAAGGTCGCGCAAGGGCTTGGGTCACCAAAACGATGCCCGCATCCTCTTTGGCCAAAATGTCCTCGAGCGCCGTCCGCGCGTGTAAGGGATCGGAAACGACGCCCTCGACGCCGGCCAAACGAAACGCGCTGACTGTATCTTGGTCTCCGAGAATATAGATCTTGTCCATATTACAGCTTGTTCAAAATCATGATGGCGATAATGAGTCCATAAATGGCGATGCCTTCCGCAAGCCCCAGAAAAACCAGTGTTCTGCCCATGAGCTCCGGTTTCTCGCTGACCGCGCCGATTGCCGCCGACCCGATCTTGGCGACGGCGTAGCCGCTGGCCAAACAGGCGAAGCCGACGGCGACGCCGGCCCCGATGTAGGCCAAACCGATCGCGTCTGTCATTCCCTTGACGGGGGTTGGGGACTCCGCCGCGAAGGCGGCCAAAGGCCCCCCCGCACACAGGGCAAAAACCAAAAGGGTCGTGATTGAAGACATCCATCGCGTATGCTTGCTCATTTCACACCTCCGTTGTTTTGGGCGTCAAGGTGAAAGGCGCAAAAGCCACGCCGTCGCCTTTGAAAAATTTACTGAAGAACTCGTAATACTCCAGACGCAGGGATTGGATGGAACAGATCATGCCTTCAAACCCGATGATGAAGAGGTTGCCCAAGACGATGATCGCCAGCGCGCCCGCGGAATCGAGCGAAGGGGAAGCCATGCCCGCGAGGGTATAGGTCACGACGCTCAAACCCGCGTGGGAAAGCGCAAAAGCGCCCACGCGGATGAAGGAAAGGGTGTTGGCCAGAAAGCTCAAAGCGATCTCCACGATTTCCATGACCGTTTCCACCGCGTATTCAAAAAGGTTGTGCGGCTTTTCCTGGGAAAAAAAGAAAACGCCCGGCACCAGACGAAACGTAAAAAGGGCCAGAGGCAGAAACACAAAAACCCCGACGCTCCAAAGGGCCGGAATCCGGCCGTCTGTGACATAGCCCGCGGCGAAAGAAATCGTGGCGATATACAGGGCGAGGATCGCCAGTCCCCTTTTCCCCAAAAGCGCGTCATAATAATCCGAGTTGATCAAGCGGTTGATGATGTTCAGGCAAAGCCCAAGCGCAATGAACACCGCGCCCATCGCGACGGTGGCGAAAAACAATTTCATGATGTCGGTGGTCGGATGGAACCATAAGGCCGGCAAAATCCGTTCACTGGAAAAAACGCTTCCGTAGAGCAAGCCGCAAATCGCCGCCCAAGCGCCGCAGGCGGTCAAAATCCCGCCGCCTTGAGCGAGGACGTCATGGGCTTTTTTCGTGCCGACGCTCCTCAAAACCAGACCGATGAGCATCAAGACCAGTCCCTGACCGAGATCGCCGAACATGAGGCCGAACATCATCACGTACGTGACGGCGGCAAGCGGGGTGGGGTCCAGTTCGTCAACCGACGGCATTCCCATGATCTTGACCAGCAATTCGAACGGTTTGAGAAAACGAGCGTTTTTCAATCGAACCGGCGCCGCGGGGTCTTTTTGTTCCTGAATCATGAATTGTCCGGCGCAGGTTTGGGAAAGGATTTCCAAAAGCTTGGCTTTTTCGCTTGAGTCCACCCATCCGGTGATGAACATCACCCGTGAAGAGGATACAGACATCCGCATGGCCTTGAGCAAGGCGTCATAGCCCCGGTACTCGGCG
>CAZPTW010000430.1:0-3094 GCA_964589235.1 uncultured Smithella sp.
ATTGGCAAATCGCCGCCAACGATCAAGCCAAAAAAGCGGTGGATTACCGCCCCGTGATCGTCTCCTACCGAAACGGCGCGGCGGTCCGCCTGTCTGATCTGGGGGACGTAACCGATTCCATCCAAGACGTCCGGAACGCGGGGTTTTTCAACGGCAAACCCGCCGTTTTGCTCATGGTCTACAAACAGCCGGGCGCCAATGTCATCGAAACGGTCGACCGCGTCAAGGATCTCTTGCCCGAGCTGCGGGCCTCCATTCCGGCCGCCATCGATCTGCAGATCAGTTCCGATCGGACACCGACCATTCGCGCCTCGCTGGCCGAAGTCGAACGGACGCTCATCATTTCCATTTTTCTGGTCATCATGGTTGTCTTCTTGTTCCTGCGCAACGGGCGCTCCACGGTGATTCCCGGGATCGCCGTCCCGGTGTCGCTCATCGGCACATTCGGGGTGATGTATCTGGCCGGTTACACGCTGGACAATCTGTCGCTCATGGCGCTCACCGTCGCCACCGGTTTTGTCGTGGACGACGCCATTGTCGTTTTGGAAAATATCTCACGACACATCGAGGCGGGAATGAAGCCCCTCCAGGCGGCGCTTCAAGGCGCCCAAGAAGTCGGCTTCACCGTTTTGTCCATGAGTCTGTCGCTGATCGCCGTATTCATTCCCATCCTGCTGATGGGCGGCGTCGTGGGCAGGCTTTTTCGGGAATTTGCCGTGGTCCTTTCGTCCGCCGTGGTTGTTTCGATGATGGTGTCTTTGTCCACCACCCCCATGATGTGCGCGCGAATGCTCGCGGCCAAAGAGAATCGGAAAACCGGCTGGTTCCACCGAAAAAGCCAACTCGTTTTCGACGCCGCGCTGGACTTTTACCGGCGCACCCTGGCTTTCGCCCTGGCGCACCGTCGGTTGACCCTGTTCATTTTGCTTTTGGTCATCGGTCTGAACATTTATCTCTACAGCGTCATTCCCAAAGGGTTTTTCCCCCAGCAAGATACCGGCGCTTTGAGCGGCATGATCCAGGCGGATCAAAGCATCTCTTTCCAGGCCATGCAACGGAAGCTCATCGGAATCATGCACATCGTCAGAAACGACCCGGCGGTGGAAAGGGTCACCGGCTTTACCGGCGGCGGACAGCGAAACACCGGATTTATGTATATCACGCTCAAACCACTGGCCGAACGAAAGCTCTCTTCAGAACAGGTCATCGCGCGGCTTCGTCCCAAACTCGCTCGCGTCCCGGGCGCGCGTCTGTACCTCCAGCCCGTCCAGGATATCCGGATGGGCGGACGATCGTCCGGGGCGATGTATCAATACACCCTTCAGGCCGACGATCTGAACGAATTGCGCCTGTGGGAGAAACGAATCCGTGACGCGATGAGCGAGCTTCCGGAATTGGCGGACGTCAATACCGACGAACAGGATCGCGGGCTGCAAACCACCATCACGTTCAATCGTGATTGGGCCTCACGCATGGGACTGACGCCCTTCGCCATCGATACCACACTCAACAATTATTTTGGACAAAGACAGGTCTCCACCATTTACAATCCACTCAACCAATACCGGGTGGTCATGGAAGCCGCCCCGCCGTACCTCCAAAGCCCTCAATCCCTCAAGGATGTCTACATCATCATTCCACCCAGTGTGTCGAACCCCAAGGGTGTCCAAATCCCGCTTTTTTCATTTGCCCATTTCGAAGGGACCAATACACCGCTTGCCGTCAACCACCAGGGGTCGTTTGCCGCCTCGACGATTTCCTTCAATCTGCCGCAAGGGATATCGCTGTCTCGGGCGACAGACGCCATCCAACACGCGATGACCCGGCTGCAAGTTCCGTCCTCCATCCGCGGCAGCTTCCAGGGCACGGCTCGAACCTTCCAGGAATCGCTCAGCACCCAACCATGGCTGATTTTGGCGGCGTTGGTGGTCGTCTACCTCGTCTTGGGAATGCTCTACGAAAGCTACGTCCACCCCCTGACGATTCTCTCGACACTTCCATCCGCCGGTATCGGCGCGCTTTTGGCCCTCTTGCTTTTCGGTGTGGAATTCAGCATCATGGCGCTCATCGGGGTGATTTTGCTCATCGGCATCGTCAAGAAAAACGCCATATTGATGATCGATTTCGCGCTGGAACGGGAACGCAAAGACGGGAAAAGCCCGCAAGAGGCGATTTTCGAGGCCTGCCTGATCCGTTTCCGCCCGATCATGATGACGACGCTGGCGGCGATGTTCGGGGCCGTCCCGCTCATTTTTCTAAGCGGCGACGGCGCGGAACTGAGACAGCCTTTGGGAATATCCATCGTCGGCGGCCTGTTGGTCAGCCAGGTGCTCACCCTTTACACCACGCCGGTGGTCTATGTCTATTTGGATCGGTTCCGCTTGTTTTGTCTGAAACGTTTCCGCGGGCAAAAGCCAGCGGCGGAAAATCAACTTACTGCAAGAGGCTCGTCATGAAGAAGATGTTTTTTTTGGCCGCGATTCTCGTCGCCGTCGGCTGTTCCGTCGGTCCCGATTATATCAAACCGGATGCCCCCGTTCCCTCCCAATTCAAAGAGCTGCAGGGGTGGCGCGAAGCCCGGCCGCGTGACGCGGATATTCCAAGCAAGTGGTGGGAGCTTTTCGCCGACCCGGTCCTCTCCGATCTGGTCCAACAGGTGACCGTTTCCAATCAAAACATCGCCCTGGCCGAGTCCCGTTACCGGCAAGCGCTTGCCCAGACACGCCAGACTCAGGCCGCTTTCTTCCCCACGGTCGGCCTCCAGGGATCCGTCACCCGCTCGCGGACGTCATCCACGGGATTCGAAACCACGCAAAGCTATTCGACGCTCCTGTCGGCATCCTGGGAAATCGATCTTTGGGGGAAAGTTCGAAGACAAGTGGAAGCGGGAGAAGCCTCGGCTTGGGCCTCTTTGGCCGATCTCGCCGCCATGCGCCTGTCGATGCAAACGGACGTGGTGGTCAATTACTACGCCTTGCGGACCATCGACAAGCAGAAAAAAAATCTCGAGCAAGCCGTCGAGGGCTATCGCAAGGCGCTTGAACTGACCCAAAACCGTTACACCGCGGGGGTCGCCGCCAAGGCGGATGTCATC
>CAZPTW010000431.1:0-3062 GCA_964589235.1 uncultured Smithella sp.
AGACGGCGCCTTTCCCTTCATATCGCCCGAAAATCACGGTGGTGTTGTTACCGCCGAACGCAAACGAATTGGACAGCACCGCGCGCAAATCGGCCTTTCTGGCGCCTTCCGTCACGTAATCGAGATCACACTCCGGGTCGCGCAGATCGGAATGAATGGTCGGCGGCACAATCCCCCGCGAAAGCGCAAGCAAACTCACGATGCCTTCCAGGGCGCCCGCCGCGCCCAACGTGTGCGCGTGCATCGATTTGGTGGAGCTCACCGGAATCCGATAGGCCCGTGACCCGAAAACCTCCTTGATGGCTCTTGTCTCCGTGACGTCATTGACCGGCGTGGCCGTGCCGTGCGCGTTGATATAGTCGATGTCCTCCACGGTGAGGCCGCTGTCATGAAGCGCCGCCCGCATGGATCGCACGGCACCTGAGGCTTTTTCGTCCGGCGCGGTCATGTGAAACGCGTCGCAAGTCACACCATACCCCAAAATTTCACCGTAAACGCGCGCGCCTCGGGCCAACGCGTCGTCGAGCGTCTCCAGCACGACGATGGCGGCCGCCTCACCCAGCGACAGCCCCATGCGGTTTTTGGCGAAGGGGCGGCAGACATCCTCATCCACGGATTTGAGCGCATTGAAAGCCGCGTAGGTGATCCGGCACATGGGTTCAACGCCGCCTGCAAGCATCCGCCTGGCCTGACCGACGACGATCATGTCCCGGGCATATCCCAGCGCCGTCGCCCCCGCCGAGCAGGCGGTCATGAACGTGGTTTTCGGCCCGCAAAGCTTTAACCCAGACGCGATGCGATCCGCCGATGAGGCGCAGTAAACGGTAGAAAGTCGAGAGAAACGCGATCGTTCGACCCCTTTTTTCAAAAGGTCCGCATAAAAATTTTCCGCCTCGAAGAGCCCACCGGACCCCCCGCCGACGGCCACCCCCATATTCTCTTTCGCCTCTTCCGGCAGCGGATACAAACCGGCATCGACGAGCGCTTCAATCGTCGCCGCAAAGGCCAGTTGATCGGCACGGGACATGCGCTTGATGGAAAACTCCGCCGGAATCCGGCCGCGGGCGTCGAAATGTTTGACCTGGCCGCCTTTATGGGTGCGAAATTCCGTCGTATCGAACAGATCGATCGGTCCGATTCCGCAGCGGCCGGCAAAAAGCGCCTCTGCAAATTGCTCGACATTCCCTGCCAGCGCATTGATGGTTCCCATCCCTGTGACGACGATGCGTTTTTTTTCTTTTTGCCTGATCATCGGTTTGGCGTCCTTGACCCGTTTTTTTCCAAACTTTTCAAACTTAGAATTTCAACAGGAAAATGTCAAATGAATATTCACCGCCTCTTCGTTCGAGCCTTCGTCGAAAATTCCAATATTTCATTGACTTGATTGTTTCATCTTGTCTATAGTGCTAATGGTTGGATGATCATCCGTGTTTTGATGACCCGAAGAGCTGAGAGGATTTTTTAAAATGTCATACAAAAAACAGCTCGTTTTCCTGGTTTTGGGCTTTTTCATTTTCTCAGCGCTTTTCTTTCGCATTTACAGCGACATCAAGAAAAAAGCCGTCGCGAATCTCAATGACCGGCAAATGGTGTACGCTCAACTGGCGGCGGCCGGCATCGAGGAAGAGTTTCGCAATCACCTGAAAACGCTGCAATACCTGGCAAAAAACAAAGACGTGATTCACCTGACGTCCAACGGCCGTGATTTGCTCAATACCTTGCAGGCGGCGTCGCCTGGGGAAATTCGAAGCGTCACGCGCGTCGACGCCCGCGGGAAAATCGCCTTCACCGCGCCCGAGGTCGCCCGGGTCGTTGGGTCCGACATCTCCGGCCAGACTCACATCCAAACGATTTTTCAGACGAAAAAGCCCGTCTTGAGCGACGTTTTTCTAGCCGAGCAAGGCTTTCAGGCGGTGGCGCTTCACGTTCCGGTCTTCCGGGACCGTATCTTCGACGGAACCCTGGGGTTTCTGATCTCCTTTGACACCATCGCCAAGAAATACCTCGACAACATCAAAATTGAGACGTTTGGCTATGCCTGGATGATCAGCGAAAAGGGGGTCGAAATCTACTGTCCCATCCCGGGTCATGTCGGAAATTCCGTTTTGGACAATTGCAAAGATGATTTGGAAGTATAAGCCGTAACCTGCATGCCAAAACCAATGGCGATGCGGGCGGTGTTGAAACCCGTATGACCCAGTCCCACCAATCCTATTTTCTTCTCGCGAAGTTCAATAAGCGGCGTGTCCCAGAAACAAAAGTCGGCATTGTTAGTCCACCTTCCTTTGCGTACCTCTTCGGAATGATGCTGCACTTGCTGAGCAATGTTCAAGATGTGTGCAAAAACCATCTGCGCCACAGACGGCGTGCTGTATGCCGGGATGTTGGTTACCACGATACCTTTTTCGCGGGCGGCATCGATGTTGACCACATTGTAGCCCGTGGCCAGTACGCCGATGTATTTAAGATCGGGCAATGCCTCCATGATTTCGGCGGTAATGACGGTTTTGTTTGTCAGAATTGCCTCGGCACCTGCCGAGCGCTCTATGACCTCTTCGGAAGAAGTGCGGTCGTAAACGGTCAGTTCGCCCAATTGGCTCACTGCATCCCACGACAAATCGCCGGGGTTTAGCCCGTAACCATCTAAAACTACTATTTTCATACGATTTTATTTTATGCTCCGGTTGCAAAGAGCCGGGCAGGTTTACTTGTTGTACTTCTCACCCCACAGTTGCTTCATCTGCTCCAGGTGTTTGTTCTCGGCCGCGTTGTTTTGCGGTTGCCATATACGACGCTCCTTCACCTCGTCGGGCAAATACTGCTGGTTCACAAAATTGCCTTCGTAACTGTGGGCATATTTGTATTCCTGCCCGTAACCCAACTGTTTCATCAGCTTGGTGGGGGCATTTCGCAGGTGCAAAGGCACGGGCAGATTGCCTGTTTCGCGTACCAGTTCCATAGCACTGTTAATAGCCATGTAGGCCGAATTACTTTTCGGACTCGTGGCTAGGTAAATAGTCGTTTCCGCCAGCGGAATACGTCCTTCGGGCCAGCCTATCTTC
>CAZPTW010000432.1:0-3056 GCA_964589235.1 uncultured Smithella sp.
AACGATCAACTCCGCCCCACAGCTTTCGATGATTCTGTTGATTTCCGGATTGTTGTTTTCCGGCACGACCACGGTGCAAGGCACGTGAAACCATTGCCCCGCCCAGGCCATGGCCAACCCGTGGTTCCCGCGGGTCGCCACCAGAATGCCGGCTTCGAGTTCTTCTTTCGACATGTGATGAAAAAAATTGAGCGCGCCGCGGATCTTGAAAGATCCCGTCGGATTGTGATTTTCGTGCTTCACAAAGGCCTGGCATCCTAAAAGACGCGAGAGCTCCGAATAATGAATCATGTTTGTTCGGTTGAGATATCGGTAGATGATCGCTTTGGCCGTCAAGGTATTGGCAGGATTGACGCGCTTGCTGAGCGCCTCGTATTTTCTCAATATCATACGTACCTCCTTATCAAATCTGAATATCGCCCGGCCGCACCCATATTGGAACGGACAACGGCCCGTCCCCTTTCCCCTCTGGCCTGCAGATCGTCGGGATTTCCCAGTATTTTAAACAACCTCTTCTTGAATTCGGCGGCGTCGCCGACCCGAATACCGGCCCCCGCCTCTTCCAGAAGGGCCGCTTCCTCGGCAAAGTCTTCCATCGACGGCCCATAGAAGACCACCTTGCCCCATGCCGCCGCTTCCAAAATGTTCTGCCCCCCTCTCGGGACCATCGACCCTCCGCAATAGACCACCGTCGCGAGGGAATAGACTTTGAAGAGCTCGCCGATCACATCGACGACAAAGATTCTTTCGTACTGTCGTGTCTTGCCGGCTTGCATCTCCGTGACGGTAATCATATCATTTAAATTCGCCTGACGCAGCAGGGAAATGATTTCCCCGCCTCTTTCAATGTGACGGGGAACCAAGATGAGTTTGAAATCAGGGTCGATTTTCAAAAGCTCCTTGTAGACGTCGATCACCATCGCTTCCTCTCCGGCATGTGTGCTGCCGGCGACAAGAATTTTTTCGCCCGGTCCGACGCCGAATCGGGCGGCGATCTCTTCACGCAACGCGGGCGCGGCCATGGCCGCAAGCGCATCATACTTGGCGTTTCCCAACACGTCCGTGCGGCTTTGATCCATGCCCATCTGGACGATCCGGTCGGCGTCGGTTGTCGTAATCATCCCGGCGGCATCGACGTTCTTGAGGATTTGTTTCCAAAAAAAACGGGTTCGGCGATATGGGATAAAAGAGCGAGGCGAAATCCGACCGTTGACCATCACCACGCGGATGCCGCGTCTGCGGCAAGCGGCCAGAAAATTGGGCCAAAGTTCCGTCTCCACCAGCACAAAAACATCAGGACGGACCAGCTTGAGCATTCGATTCACGGAAAAAGGGATGTCCAGCGGAAAATAAATGAAAGCGTCCGCGCCTTCGACCAGCCTTTGCGCCATCCCCTGCCCGGTCTCCGTGGACGTCGAAAAAATGATCCGGAAATCCGCATCCTGCCGTCTGAGCTCAGCGACAATCGGCGCGGCGGCGGTCACTTCCCCGACCGATACGGCGTGAATCCAGACCCGCCGGCCCGCCGGAAGACCCGTCAGAATGTCTTTTTGCCGTAACCCCAACTTCTTGAGAAAACTGTTTCGGTATTTGCCGGTGAGAAGCATCTTCAGAAGGAAAAACAAAAGCCCCGGAATCGCTAAAATCATCAAAAGAATATTGTACACCCATCTCATGGGCGCATATTCAATTTTTTCTCAATCGGTGTCAAGGAAAAGCTGTAGGGAATCGTCTTGGTCGACCTCGCGGGTCCGCCGCTTCGCGCCGTCATTTCAGCCCAGACAGAAGCGCCGTCGAGCTTCCGTCCGCCTCTTTCGGTTTGACAGCCCAACGCCTTTGGTATATCTAACGGTCATCACTTAAGGGGATTTTTTTCATGAAATTGATCGCTCCTTCGATTCTCTCCGCCGACGGTGGAAGACTGGCCGAAGAAATTCAGGCCGTGGAAAAAGCCGGCGCCGATTGGATCCACGTGGATATCATGGATGGCCATTTCGTTCCCAATCTCACCATGGGACCGGGCTTGGTCGGCGCTTTGCGAAGGGCGACCTCGCTGCCTTTTGACGTCCATTTGATGATCCAACACCCGGATCACTATATTGAAGCGTTTGCCGATGCGGGCGCTGACTATATCACCGTTCACGTGGAGGCGGCCCACCATCTTCACCGCACATTGGAGCTCATCAAAAAGAAAGGGAAAAAGGCGGGGGTTTCCCTGAATCCGGCCACGCCCCTTGTCGCCATCGATGAAATTCTTTCGGACATCGATCTTCTTTTGATCATGTCGGTGAATCCCGGTTTCGGCGGACAAACCTTCATTGAAAGTTCTCTGTCGAAGATCCGTCGGGCCGCCGATCTCATCGCGCAGCGATCGACAAAACCGCTTTTGGAAGTCGACGGCGGTGTCAATCTTCAAAATATCGCCGCGATCGCGCGAGCCGGGGCGGACGTGCTGGTTGCCGGAGCGGCCGTCTTCGGGGCAGGCGACTACGCCCAGACGATTTCCGCGCTGAAAGCCAAAGCCCATCAACCCTAACGGGCCTGCCTGGCAAGCGCATCCTCCAGAGTCTTCAAGGCCTGCCGGGCCGGGATAAAGTCCGCGCGGAGTTCGACGGCGCGCCTCAAATGAAAGCGAGCGGTGACCAGATCGCTTTGCCGGATGAGGGCCAAGGCCAAATTATAATGCACGCCCGGATGTCCGGGGTCGACATCGAGCGCCCGACGATAATAATCAATCGCTTCGGTGTAGCGTCCCAGCCGATCGAGATGGACCGCCAGATTGTTGAGCAGGCGGAAATCGGCCGGCTTGGTTTTTATCACGATCAAATAGTGACGCACAGCGTCCGCGCTTTGGTTTTGGGCGTCGAAATATTCGCCCATCGCCTGATTCGCCTCCGCATGGTCGGGATTCAGTTGAAGCGCGCGCCGGTAGTGTTTGAGCGCTTCGTCCATCTTGTTCTGTTTTTTCAAGAGATGGGCATAATTGCAATGGGCGTCGGCGTAATCGGGATCGAGGGCGAGCGCCTTGAGATACGCCTCTTGGGCTTCTTTGTCAC
>CAZPTW010000433.1:0-3054 GCA_964589235.1 uncultured Smithella sp.
CAAGCTGCTGATAAAGGAGGTTTCTAAGCGCGTCGGGATTCCACGAAATGGTCAGGTCGTCGGCCATGCGTCGCTCCGCGTCGATGGACCGTAAAAGAGAGCGCAAATCGCCGATCAGGGGCTGTAATTCGGAATCGACGGGTGTCTTGGTGAAGGGGCGAACCAGGCTTTCGCCGCGGAGAAGGGTGCGCACCCCGTTCATCCAACCCCGCCAGCTCAAATGCGCGACCAACACCGTGATCAGCGAAATGACAAGCCCCAGCACCGCAAAGAAAATGAAGATGTATTTTCGGGTATCGGAACTGCGGCGCTCGACGAAGCTCATATCGTGAACCAAAACCAGCGATCCTGTGGAGGCGTCGTTTATAATTAACGGTTTGATGGAAACATGGACGAGACCCCGAGGCAGAGAAATCAGAGAGGGAGTGTCCCGGGCGATCGACGTCGGAAGAGAACAGCCCAAGCCGGCCGGGAACATCGGCGACGTGTAGCGCAGCTTTCCTTGGGAATCGCAATATCCCAGGGCGAAGAGCCGCTCGTCCTGCGTGGCGTTGGCCAAAAGCGCGTTGATTTTGGCCTTATTGCCCTGCTCCAGGAGTTCACCCAAGGGATCCTGAAGCGTGCTCGTGATCAGCTGCGAGCGGATATCGAGATCGCGCACGGACCAGCGGAGGTTGAGTCGATCCACCAGCGGTACGACCAAGTAGGCCAAAAGCGTCAGGGCGGCGATCAGCGGCAAAACGAATCTCAGCGTCAATCGCAACGATCGGAAAAAGGCCGGTTGACGGAAGGATAACGCCATGGTCATACCCTTTCAAAAAGCGGTGTCCCAACGCTTGCTCAAACGAATGGCGGAGTTGATCAGGCCCACCATGCTGTAGGTCTGGACGAAGTTTCCCCAAGGGGCACCGCTGTGCGGATCGATATGTTCGGCCAAAAGGCCGTGACGGTTGCGCTGATTGAGGAGGTTTGTAAACAGGTTGCGGGCTTCCTCGGATCGCCCCAGTGCGGCCAGCGCGTAGATATACCAAAACGTGCAAACGACAAAAGCGTTCTCCGGCACGCCGAAGTCGTCTTTTTCGATGTAGCGGTAGATATAATTTCCGCGTTTGAGTTCGCGCTCGGCGGCTGAAACGGTGGAGATGAAACGAGGATCGTCCGCCGGCAGAAATCCGATGTCGTGCAAAAGCAAAAGGCTTGCGTCGAGCGAGTCGCCCTCAAAGGAGGCGGCGAAAGCCTTCTTCTTGTCACTCCAGGCTCTTCGGCAGATGGTTTGGTGCATGACGTCGGCGCGGGTTCGCCAAAAAGCCGCCCGCTCCGGAAGGCCGATATAGGCGGCGATGCGCGCAAGACGATCACAGGCCGCCCAGCACATGACACTGGAAAACGTATGGACGCGCAGCGTGTTACGCGTTTCCCACGGCCCGGAATCCGGCTGATCGAAGACCGCCATGGCGACTTCCCCCAGAGGTTCCAAGCGTGTAAAGAGGGGCAGGCCCCCCCGATGCGCCAATCGGCGGTCAAAAAAGACATGCGCCACGGCCAAGATGGCCGAGCCGTAAACATCGTGCTGAATTTGTTGGCAGGCCTGATTGCCGATACGCACGGGCCCCATTCCCCGGAATCCGGGAAGCGAGTCGATTTCCACTTCTTCCAGGTGGGCCCGCCCGTCGATGCCATAGACGGGCTGGAGTCTTCCGGCCGGCGTTCCCGCCGCCACGTTGATCAAGTAGTTCAAATACCGCTCCATCGTGTTGGTGGTGCTCAGCCGATTGAGAGCGTTGACGACGAAGTAGGAATCCCGAAGCCAGCAGTAGCGGTAATCCCAGTTGCGCCCGGAGTGCGGGGATTCGGGGATTGAACTGGTCATGGCCGCGATGATGGCTCCGGTATCTTGGAAGGTGTTGAGTTTCAGGGTGATGGCCGCTCGGATGACCTCATCTTGCCATTCGAAAGGAATGGACAAATCCCGAACCCAGCCGCGCCAGCCGCGGAGCGTCTCATCCAAAAAACGACGCGCCAGTTCATCGACCGCGTCTGGAATGGTTTCGTCGGGGCCTAAAATCATCGTGGCGGTCGTTTCCAGGAAAAAAGGCAGTTCCTGAAGAACCGCGGTGATGGAGATATCGGTGGTCAACCGGAGAATCCACGATGGCGCGATGTAGCGGATGTGATGGCTGCCGTGCGTCACGACGCAGGTGGATTTGCCGTGTTCGCAGGCCGGCCGGACGCGGACCCGGATGCGCGGCGTTCCCTGCACCCGCTGGATATGCCGCATCAGCATCACCGGCATGAACATTCTTCCGTACTGATGGAAACGGGGCGCGAAGTCACTGATTTCAATGACGGCGCCATGACTGTCTGAAAGCCTTGTGACCAAGACGGCCGTATTGGGCCGGTAGAACTGTTCGGCGTGGACTTGATCGAGTAATTCGACGATGCAGTATCCCGTTCCCTCTCCGTCTTCGTGTTCCCGAAGGAGCGAACAAAATACGGGATCCCCGTCGAACCGTGGCATGCACATCCAGACGATTTCGCTGCGTTCGTCGATTAAAGCTCCGATCTGACAGTTCCCGATCAAACCAAGGTCCAGAGAACTCTGCATGACGCAACCTCCGCGAGATGCATTGGGATACAGTCCGTGTCCATGCGGTCAAAACCCCCCGGGCTCTTTGGCGATGGGAAAAAAGGCGGTTTTCGGGCCCATCTCCATGCCTGAAGTGGGGTCTTTCAACTGCGTTGAATGTCCAAGGGTCGTTTCCTGATGAGCGATCTGTGACCTAAAGCGTGAGTCGAATTCCAAAAAAGAAAAAAGCGCATTTCAAGAACGGTTGTGTGGAAAAAGTATAAAAAAACACGTGACGCAAGTCAACAGGGTTTTTGTCCTTCGTCCGCGGCGATTGATCCTGTCTATTCACGGATGCGTTTCTTGAGTTCTTTGATCAAAGTGGCCAGAAGATCCGGGGCGTCGGCAATGATGGCGACATCGGCCATTTTCATCATGGCCGCCTGTGGATTTTTATTGACGGCGACGATAAACCGGGCTTCGCCTAG
>CAZPTW010000434.1:0-3052 GCA_964589235.1 uncultured Smithella sp.
TGGTCCAGATCCGTCTTCTTCACTTTCGCTATGACCTCTTGAATGACTGACATGACTGATTCCTCCTCGGGAAAAGAATTGGGTTATGTTTCCAAGACGGGTCAACTGACGCTTGGTTGACCCCGTCTAAAGTTTGTCGACAGGACAGAGTTTTTCGTACGCCATGACGGTGGACATGGCGCGGTTGTCCACGTCGAAACCTTCCTCGTATGCGGCCGTGACGGGGTTGAGGCCGCCGATCAAGATCATTCCGATCTTGTTGACGTCCACCTGCGCCTGACAAACAGGCTGGCCGGTTGCGCCGATGGACAAAACGCCGTGAATGCCGGCCTTGGCGAAATCATCGACGACGCGCTCGACGAGCGCGCGGCTCAGTGCCGGGATTTCGCGGAAGTTGGCGAGAATTTTCCCCTCCCCGTGTTTGACCACGTCGCAAACCGACGTCATTTTCCCTCGGATAAAGATTTCAGAGGGATCCAGCGAGGAACCGGCATAGTGGATCAATTCCACGAAGCGAAGTGATTCGCCTTTGCGGATTTGAAGGATGCCGCCGAATTTGGAATCAATGGGAATGCCATGCTTGAGAAGCACGCCGTTGATGACGATGCTGCAGATGGTCGCCAATCCAATTTTGCCCTCGGGAACGGCGATGTCGCCCAGTGTTTTGCCTGCAGGCGCACAGGCGACCAAAGAACTCACCGCCAGTTTTTTTTGAAAAACGGGTTTCATCGCCTTGAGGGCCTTTTGAAATTGTTCGCGGGGGAAAAAGGAGATGTTGACCGGCACCAGTCCGCGCTTCTTTTTGACGTCAAAGGTCGTTCGGAAGGAAAGCACATCGATCCGGGAGATGGACAGGCCGATTTTATCTTGAACCCGCGCGTCGGAAATCTCGTCCAAGCCCTGCGCGGTGATGATCCGACCGTCGCGCCGCCCGACCAGCCTCGTCAGCCCGCGCTCATCCATGATCTTGAGGTGATAGCGGACGGTCCGTTCGCTCAAATGGACGTCGCGTTCGGACATTTTACGCGCGATCACGCGGGCACCCAGCGGGTCGGGGCTTTCATGAAGGATCTTTAAAATCAAGAGAACTTTTCGTTCAATATCTTCCGGCTGAAACGGTTCTTTCATGTTGGTTGATCCACATACGGCAATCCTTTGCCGTATGCCTATCCATAATGCACCATTTTGTCAAACACAAAATTGTTCGAAATATTTTTTTGGTTCAATATTGTTCCATCATCGGCGCAAAAAAGAGGGCAAGGCCGCCGTTTCGGGATGCCGCGATGAAGACCCTCACGAGCGGCCGATCCGAGTTCGAATCTGGCTTGCGACCCATTCGATCGGCTCGCTGAAAAGCGATTCCACGGAAAAAGGCGTCAAATACTCATCGTCCCAAGGGAGGTTGTATTCATTGACGAGGTTTCGGATGTCGTTGTAGCGGTAACCCAACGCGTCTTTTTTCTGGGCCGCCGTCAAGGATTCATTGTAATCGATGTGAATCAAAAGCAGATGGGCTATCATATTGTGTTCCCCCAGGAGCGGGAGGATGATAATCGGCACGCCATCGGATTTGCCTTTTCCGATGTAGATGTGACCGGTGCTGACGATCATGCGTTTCGTGCCCATCAGTTGAGTCGGATGGTCGGCACGGGATGTCATATTCGCCGCGATGCCGCCTTTGGTGCGGATGACGATCATGGTGTCGTCCGACGGATTGCCCTGCTCGTCCAGACCGCTGATGTCATAAGCCGTATAGCCTCGAACCGAAGCGACGGCCGGCTGGACGCGATGGATGTCTCGGATGTTGCGATAAACGAGATTTTTGATCGAGAACCGCAAATGCTCCAGCAGCTCGAAAAGGATCCCCTTGAGTTCGGCTTCCTTGCGGCTGGTGCCGACGGTGACGGTTTTGGCCTGATGGCGGATCGCGTCGATCGGACGGGTCAACTCGTCGATCGCCGTCCCCAAGGCGATGTCCAGCAGATCGAACACGGAAAGCAAGTGGTCTTCGGTTTTGAAATCCTGACGGATGTCTTGAAGCGGCAGCTTGCCTGCGGCGTATTTCAAAAGCAGCACCAAGTCGGTCAATGTTTTACCGCAAAGGGCGCCGAAAGCCCCGCCTTGGCGAAGGGCGTTGAACAGGCCGTAAAACTCGTTGATGATTCGGCGAAAGGCGGTATCCGCGAAGATTTCCAACAAGGAGGCCTGCTTGTGATGTTGCGCGGAAAGTTCCGCCGCCAGACGTCCCCGAAATTCCCTGAAAACTTGGGCCTCTTCATCGATGGCGCGCGCCGCGTAATAGCCCCATAAATGTCCGGCCATCGTGTTGAGAATGACCGGAAGCGGGGCCGGCGCCTGAGGAATGCCGATCACGGCATCCGCTAAGGCATCGAAACGACGGTCGCCTTCATCGGCGAAAACGACCACCGCCGACTTGTGGGCTTTGAAGATCGCCACGTCTTTGACAAGATCGTCGACGACCGAGGGGGGATTGCCGGACGCGCAGACGAGAATCAACGGTTCAGCGGACAAATCGATGTGTTTTTTGTTTTCCACAATGTCGGAGGAAATCGTGCGATAGCACAATTCCGAGAGTTTAATGCGGATTTCATCGGCGGCCGCTTTGTTGGGGCCGCTGCCGACGACGGCCCAGTAGCGCCGTCCGACCGTTTTTTTCACGGATGCGGCGATTTCGTCGCGGTGTTCAAAAAGCCGGTTCATCAAATCCGGCACGGATTCCAAATGTTTCAGGGCGACGGCGATTTCATCGTCTGTCCGTGTGCCCAAGATCTGCGCGAAGAAAAGCGCCAGCAGATGTCCGGCGACAATTTGGGCGTAGAAGGCTTTGGTCGAGGCGACCGACATCTCGATGTCCCGTCCGTCACTCGTGTAAAACACGCCGTGTGATTTGGCGGTGATGTCGGATTGACGGCGGTTGACAATCGAAAGAACAAGCGCCCCGCGTTCCCGTGCCATGGCCACGGCGCGATTTGTGTCGGTGGTGGTGCCGGACTGCGTGCTCGGAATGACGAGGGTATCGGACAGATCCGTG
>CAZPTW010000435.1:0-3051 GCA_964589235.1 uncultured Smithella sp.
CACTCCATCAACCATGCCGAGGCTGATGCCGTTCTTGATTTCATCAATATTTGCGGTATCAATGAAAAACTTCATGACGCTTCCCCCTATACCAAAAGTTTATTTCTGTCCCGTCAGATACTTTTCACAGCAATCTTTACTGCAAAAAAACGTTTCCTTGCCTTCTATGTCGTGAATATATGCTTGGCTCTTTGGAATATATGTTTTACAAAAAGGATCTTGAACGAGATCTTCTCCTTTTATCGGCCAATCATTTTTAGGCAACGGTTTTACATCTTCCGTCCCCCCGCCGCGTTGAAACTTTCTGATAATTTTATAAACCACATACAGCAATAAAACAATGATCAATAATTTTACAATATTCATATTCTTCACTTCTCATCAAACAATCAATCGCTCAACTCTTTTTTCATCGTCGAGCCTTTCTTTTAATCCTCTCATTGAGACACCATAGAGCGGGTGAATAACATACGACGCAATTTCACAGAGCGGTACCAGAACAAATCTTCTTTTGTGCATGCGCGAATGAGGAACCGATAAATCTTCTTCTTCGATAATTTCTTGGCCGTATAAAAGTAAATCGAGATCAATTGTGCGTGGCGCCCCCTTAAACTCACGCCTTCGCCCCATGATCCTTTCGATTTCCATCAGCGCGTTCAAAAGATGTCGAGGTGAAAGAGTGGTACGAATTTCAGCAACAGCGTTGATATACCAATTTTGTTCCCCGATTCTTGAGGCGTCCGGTCCCGAATCGTATATTGGTTCTGTTTTGTAAAACGATGAGACCCTTTCTAGTCTAATTCCTCTTTGATGAGATAATTTATCAATCGCTTCCTTGCATTGTTTCAATGAATCTCCCATGTTGGACCCAATGCCGATAAACGACAAAACGCCATTCACAAATGCTCCGTTCTTTATTTATTTTTTAACCCCAAAACATCCTGCATATCATATAAACCATTTTTTTGACGAACAATCCATTGCGCGGCCCGAATGGCCCCTTTGGCAAAGTTATCTCGACTATGAGCACGATGCGTAATCTCCAAACGCTCACCGATACCTCCAAACATGACTGTATGCTCACCGACGATATCGCCCGCCCGGATGGTTTGAATACCGATTTCTGTCTTTTTCCGCTCCCCGATCAACCCTTTACGGGCATAGACAGCGTCTTTCTGAAAATCCCGTCCTAACTTGTCGGCGATAACCTGTGCCATCTGCAGAGCCGTCCCGCTTGGGGCATCTTTCTTCAAGTGGTGATGCGCTTCCAGAATCTCAACGTCGTAATCATCACCCAGAATCCCCGCGCAGTATTCCAATACTTTTAACATAACATTGACACCCACACTCATATTAGGCGAAAGAACACAACGAGTTTTTTCAGCGAGACTCTTCACAATTTTCATTTCCTCTGCAGTAAACCCAGTGGAACCAATCACGATGGCGCGATTCCTCTCGCTGGCGATTTTCAAATAATTGAGCGATGCTTCATGATTGGTAAAATCGATTACGACATCGGCTTGATCAACACAATCCGCAAGTTTATCACTCACCACAGCGCCGGTTCTTCCCAGTCCCAAAGAATGCCCGATGTCTCTTCCGATGATGGGATGTCCCGTCACTTCTATAGCACCAACCACTTGAATATCCTCCGAAGAAGAAATCAGACTAATAATTCTTGCGCCCATTTTCCCGCCGGCTCCAGTTACAATCGCCTTAACCATTTTCTTCTCCTTCATGTCTCTCAATGTCCATGTCGGTTTAGCCAATCAAACCATATCTTTTCAGTACTCCAGCCAGTTTATCATAATTTCCCTGCGCCATTTTACAAAGGGGCAGACGATATTCGTATTCAATTTTTCCCATCATCGCCAATGCTGCTTTCACCGGCGTGGGATTCACCTCAATGAAGAGAGCATCGAAAAGCGGGCTCATCTTTTTATGGAGGGATCTGGCTTTTTCAAAATTTCCCTGTAGAGCGGCGTTCACCATCGCCGACATATCCCTCGGAACAATATTTGAAGCAACAGAAATGACCCCTTTCCCACCAATCGACATCAAAGGCAGTGTCAAGCCGTCGTCTCCGGAGAGTACATTGAACTCCGAATGGCAAAGATCAATCACATCATTCATTTGCTTGATGGAACCGGAGGCTTCTTTCACTCCGACAATATTGCTGATTTTTGAAAGTCGTGCGATTAGTTCCGCTGACATGTTTATTCCCGTTCTTCCAGGAATGTTGTAGGGGATAATTGGAATGGGAACTGTTTTTGCTATCCGTTCAAAATGCAAGTAAACCCCCTCCTGAGTCGGTTTATTATAATACGGACAAGCAATCAATGCACCATCCGCACCCGCCTCATAGGCATGCTGGGTCAATCGAAGCGCCTCTGATGTGCTATTGGATCCCGTTCCAGCAATAACGGGCACTCGCTTCTTCGCAGCGTCTATTGTAATCTCAATCACCTTGTCATGTTCGTCATGTGATAGAGTGGGCGATTCACCCGTTGTTCCGCAGGGGACGAGACCATCCACACCGTTTGCAATTTGATATTCTATTAAATCTCTGAGTGCCTTTTCATCGATCTGTCCGTTTTTAAACGGCGTTACCAAAGCCGTGATTGTTCCCTGAAACATATAACTTCTCCTTACTCTTTCTTATTTAAAGTCTACTTGTGTAGCTCGCGATAAATGGCACATTCCGGACTCCTCACAACATTCCAATCGATATTCGTAACGTTTCCCTTTTTCAATCGAAAAATCACGATAACGCCCTTCTCTTCGACTCGCCAAATCTGCTATAATTCTGTATGATTTCGGACATTCGTGACAAACATCGCTTATTGAGCCCAGCTCACTTTTTTCAATTCTCACATGACTGCAAACCATTTTGGCAGATGTCCAAGTGAGTTCAACAGCTCCATCTTTCACATACGCCGATAAAACACTTTCGTCCCCCTTCCAACTGTCTATGGTTGACGAAACAGGATTACTCTTGAGTCCACAACTGCTCATAAGCAAGAGTGAAATCACGCATAAAATGAACTTATT
>CAZPTW010000436.1:0-3034 GCA_964589235.1 uncultured Smithella sp.
ACGTTCGGTTCGATGTGAATATCGGATGCCGGGCGGAGCTAGAAGACGATGATGATCTTATTGACCAGCTGCATGATGACACTGTCCGATTCGGTGACGTCTTCCGTTCCTTCTTCCTCGTCGGCCGGTCGGTCTTCATCGTCTAGTTTGCCCAACAAATCGGTAAATGAGCTTTCAGAATCTCCGGTTTGAAAAAAGAGATTGATGTATTTTTGGATGTCATCCGGCAAGGCGACGTCGTATTTGACCTTTTTTGTTTTCAGCAGGTTTTCGATGGCGTCCCTTTTCAGAATGTTATTGGGATCATCAACAATGACATGGATATAGTTATCAATTTTTTCAAGCGGCACCCAGACTTCTCGGCGAAGGTAGTCTTTTCGTAAGTTTTTGATTAAATCTCCGGGGATGACGGCTTTTTCGTTGTATTCAATGAAGCGGCAGCGGTAGAATTCTTCAAAGGAGTGTCCGATATCATCCTTTGAAATTCTATACTTACGCATGAGGTACTTTTCAATGGGTTCTTTTTGCTCTCTGGCTTCCTCCCAGGCCGCTTCCAAGTCCTCTTCTTTTATCAGACCGCGGGTGATAAGAAAGTCAAAACGGGTTTTACGTCGGCGGGCGAAACGTTGCTGGTTATAAAAGGCAACGCCCAGCACTTCGGCAATTTCCATGGCCAGCCCGACTTCTTCTTCTGAAAATTTTCCGTCACCGAATTTTTTATTGAGAATTTGAATGACCCCCATGAGCTGATCTTCATAAAAAATCGGTGCGGCCAGAATTTGTTTGGTCCGAAAGCCTGATTTCTTGTCCCAACTCGAATCGAATGTCAATTCGAAGTCGATGGCTTTGAGTTCCGCTTGATTGTAAGCGTCCCCGATATTGACGATATTGTAAGTATTCGCGACATAACCGGCAATGCTTTGATTGCTGATCGGGACCCGAATTTCCTTGATTTGTGTTCCGGCTAAGAACATTGAATAAATTTCATCACGATGTTTGTCGACGACGTAAATGGTGATGGATGACGCGTTGAAAAGATTGAGAATTCCGTCTTTTATCTCCACCAGGATGTGTGCGATATTTTGAGCCGCATGGATGCGATTGGTGATTTCCTGAAGATTTTTCCGAATCCTCAGCCTTTCGTCCATGGTGGTTAGAGAATCAGGTTTAAACTGAAAGCTCATGGAGGTGTTTCTCCCGGTTTGATCATCGAATTATCATTACCAAGATGTTATCGGTCGAACCTGGTGAAAAATTCTGTTTAGAAGAGAAAAAAATGAAATTTCTCTCAAAAATGTGTCCTCTGTGACGGAAAGAGCATCTCAAACGATCAGCCGGCCGTGACGATTTTTGAAAAGTCTGCGATTTTGTGGAATAAATTTGAAATATCCGCGAGCAATGACAGACGATTGAACCGGATTTTCTCGTCTTTATCCATGACCATAACGTGGTCAAAAAAATTGTCCACAGGGGGGCGCAAGGCGGCCAACTTATTGAGGGCCGTGTTAAAATCCCTTTCCGCGATTCCTTTTTCCACGCGTAGCCGGATCGCCTCAAAGGCGGAAAAAAGTTTGATTTCTTCTTCAGCCACGAGCAAATGGACATCCATTTGTCCCTCGTTGAAATCTTTGAGGATATTGTCTACACGCTTAAAAGCCACAGAAATAGGCTCGAATTCCGGATTCTGCCGGAAATCCTGAAGGGCTTGGACCTTTTCGATGACGATGACCAGATTATCGATATCCGTGTTCAAGACAGCATCAACCGTATCATAAGCGAAACCTTGTGAAATCAATTGATTTTGAAGACGACCTTTGAAGAATTCGAGGACGTCTTTTTTTATGTCCTCTGCGGGCTTTTTCAAGACCTCTTTCAGAAGGGTCAAACTCTCATCGATGAGAAAATTCAGACTGAGATGGTAGTGGCGCGACAGGATGATGTTGATGATTCCAAGGGCTTGACGACGTAAAGCGTATGGATCTGCAGTTCCTGTAGGCGGCATACCGACACCAAAGAAACCGACAATCGTGTCCATCTTATCGGCGATGCTGACGATGGCTCCTTCATCCGTTTTCGGTAGATCGCCGCCTGCGGCAATGGGCAGATAATGTTCATAGATGGCGTTGGCCACGGCGGGATCTTCTCCAGCTAAAAGGGCATATTCGCGTCCCATGATGCCTTGGAGTTCTGAAAACTCACCGACCATGAGCGATTCCAAATCGGCTTTGGCCAGAAAAGCCGCCCGATCGACATTTTTCTTGACAGAAGGTTTGACTTTCAAAGCGGAAGCAATTTTACCGGCCAATTTCCGAAATCGGATGACCTTCTTATGGGAGGTCCCCAGAAGGGTATGGAAGACGACTTTTTTGAGGGATTCGACACGGTCTTCCAGGGGAACTTTCTTATCCTCTTCGAAGAAGAAGGATGCGTCGGCAAGACGCGCCCGAAGCACGCGCTCATTGCCGCTTGCGACAACGGAAAGATCCCGGGCCTGGGTGTTGCTGACTGCAATGAAGTAAGGCAGAAGTTCTCCGCCTGGATTGACGATGGGAAAATATTTTTGGTGAGAGATCATGGTGGTGGTCAGCACTTCTTTGGGGAGTCGAAGGAAGTTCTCATCGAAATGTCCGCGAAGAATGACCGGGTATTCCACGATATAACTGATTGTTTCAAGAAGGTCTTCCGAATAAAAGAGTTTGCCTCCCACGTCGGCCGCCGCCTTTTGTGCCTCTTGAAGAATGCGTTTTCGTCTTTCTTCTGGGTCGACGATGACACAGTTTTCTCTGGCCTTGGCCAGATAGTCTTCAAAACCGGTGACGGCAAAAGATGCCGGGCTCATAAAGCGATGGCCGAAAGAGACATTTCCGCTGTCGATATCTTCAATCTTCAACGGGACGACTTCTCCTTCGTAAATCGCCAAAAGCCAGTGAACCGGTCGTGCGAATTTCAAATCATAGGAGGCCCAGCGCATGGATTTACGAAACGGTATGGCAAGCATGAAGCTTTTGAGAATATCGGGAAGCAGAAGCGCCGT
>CAZPTW010000437.1:0-3034 GCA_964589235.1 uncultured Smithella sp.
TACCGGATTGGACGGCCGTATCCAGACGCCGGTACTCTTCTTGGCCCATCCCTTCATATTCATAACGGCGTTGACGGGAGAAACGATAGGATACGCGTTTTCTCCGACTCAAGACGGTATAGGCGTTCTTACCGTAATCCTTGATGATCAGATTGCCTTTCCCCAAGGCCGTTCCTAAGAGCACCTGGAGAGCGTCCACGGCACAGGAGTCGTTCTCACAGACGGCGACGATTTCTTCATCTCGGGCGCGTTGAACCCCCAAAAGCCGCAGGGCTTCCTTCGCCACACGGTAACCGTAAATCAGTCCCGGGCAGATATGACCATGAAATGCCACGCATAGGGCCAAATCATCGGGCATTTCAAGCCCGCCGTCTTTTTCTTTCACCATTATTCTGAATTCTCCCATCTGCGCGTGACGCTTTCCCGGACGAGCCCGAAGGCTCGTTTTCCGGAATCCATCACCCCTCATTTTGCCTGTGTTTCCGACCCTGTCTTTTTCTTTTTTGTCGCTTTTTTGACGGTTTTGGCCGACGCTTTCGGCGACACGTCTTCCTTACCCGCATCTACAAGGGCTTCGTCTTTGACGTTCAAGGGTTTCATCAGCCCCAATTCCATCTTGATCTTTTCAACCGCCTGCAGGGCGTCCAGGCGAAGAGGACTTTGTGGATAGCCATTCAAAAACGCCTCGAATTGTTTGAGCGCCTCGTCATTCTTTCCTTGATCCTTGGCCTCCATGGCCAGACGGAACGCCTGAAGCTCTTCCTCGGTCACGAGTTCGGATTTGTCTTTGCCTTTCCAGTAGATGTCGCTTTCGGTCCCTTCCTTTGCGCCTCGCACACCCGCCACGGACGTTGTGACATCAAGTTTTTTCGCCGGCGTTATTTTTGAGAGTTTGATTTTCAGGGTTTCCCAAAACGTGTCTTTTTCGGCGCTTTGCGCCGCAACAGTCAAAACAACCGCCAACAACACGGCAATCATTCCGATGGTTTTTGTTTTCACGTGCACTCTCCTTTCCTCGTTTTCCTTTTGTTTGGTTTGTTTTTTTTCAATCTCAAAACAATTCCATAGCCAGCGAGCGGTATTTCCGAGCGATTTCACCGTCTCTCTCCACCGCCTTCTGAAAAATCCGAGCGGCTTTGTCTTTCTTGTTGAGTTTCAAATAACACAACGAAAGATTGACCAGAATATATGGATCGGACCTGTCCATTTCAAAGGCCTTTTCGTAATATTTTCTCGCCTCGTCATATTTCCCTTTCAAATAGTACAGATTTCCGATGTTGTTTTTGATCTCCGCGCTATTGGGCGAAAGCTCATCGGCCTTTTCAAAAAACGACTGGGCTTTTTCCAATTCTCCCGCTTCCCCGTAGATGATCCCTAACTGTAAATACGCGCCCGCGTCTCGTGGATTTTTCGCCAGCACGGCGTAATAATGGTTGCTTGTGAATTTCAACCAAATCTTATAGAGCCTCGTCATCTCGTCGCCATACCGTCTATCCACCTCGGACCTCGGCGGAATCACGGCTCGCCAATCGGACGGGGGAAGCGTTGCCGGCTTGTATCGACTCCAAGCGGCGGACAAATCCGTCATCTCCATGCCTTTTTTCTTCCACTCATAATAGGTTTTGCTCCCCTTTTCCCAAGCTTTCATAAAAGGAGCCCCGACCAACGTCAGTTCGACGGGCACCCATAGCAATCCTTCGTGAACCGCCAGCATGTTATTCTGGGTGGAATCGCCCAGGTCTTCCACCGTCCCCACGGCGAACATCAAAAAGAGATGATCCGGTGTCCCCAAAATCATTGTCCGGATCCCGAGACCTTCCAAGGCGGCGGCATACAAGACGACCAGATCCGTGCAAACCCCCGAATTTCTTTTGAGCGTATCGCGAGGATACTGGACGTAATCCACCACGCTGGTTTTCCCCTCTACGATTTGATAGGGGTTGTTCGGGTGCTTGATATAAGTCATCCCCAGAGAGCCCAGATAATCGAAAATCGCTCCGGCATAAACCAAGGCGGAGGCAACGTCTGCATACTGCGTCACCACGGCTCGCGTAAATTCCACGATCACTGGATCTTTGGGAGTGACAAACGTCGCGATTCTTTCTTTGATGTTCCACGTCATTCTGTGCTTTTCGTAAAGATTCACCGTCTTACTTTTTGTATAACTGTGCAATTTTTGATTTTCATAATAGGAAGCCGCAAGTTCCGTCTGGACCGGAGTATCCTCCGTCACGTCGAGCACCCGGTTGTTGAATACGGCTTTAATGGTGACGTCCCTGCTCTCTTTGGGTTGAAGCTCTCGGATTTCGACGTCCGTGGGAAAGTCCATGAATTCCTTGACGTGAAAAGACAGTTTCAGCGTCCGAATCGGATTTCGTGTGTTGTTGGTCAGACGGACTTTGCCGATCCCCTGTGTTTCATACAATTTGTATGTATTGGAGAAAATGTCTTCCAGATGAAGAATATCCAATTCCAAAGGCGGTTTCGCGGCGACAAGCGTCCGCACACTGATACTTGCGGGATCGCTCTCGATGCCGTCAATACTGACGGCGCTGACCAGATAGGTATAGGAAACGTCGGGGTCCAAACCAGATTCCGTGAAATTCGTCGTCTTCACTTCGGCGATCAATGAATCCCCGTCCCGCTCGCGGTAGATCCGATAGCGGTCGATATAATCCGGCTTCTCCATTTTCCAGGACAGATCGACCGACCACTCCTGACTTTGAGCTTTCAGATCAATCGGCGCTTTCGGCGTGTATTTCAACGCAACGGCCGATACGGGTTCCATGGAAATATTTTCATTGCCTGACGTGCTTCGAGCACTGACCCGATAGTAATATTTTTTATCGGGCAAGACGGTCGTATCGCGGAAGGACGGGCCTTTTGATCGCCCCACTTCCCGGTAAACCGGCTCGTCCTCCTGACGGCGGAAAATCCGATACGTGTCGAAAAAGGACTCGTCGCGCGCGTTCCATGAAAGATCAATCGTTCTCATGTCTGACTTCGCGCAGACACCCTCCGGGGTCGCAGGGGT
>CAZPTW010000438.1:0-3028 GCA_964589235.1 uncultured Smithella sp.
TTGATGTGCAGCGTAACACCGCTGTGATCGGTGAAAGCCTTGAAGAATTCTTTCACCAAAGACGGATCAAATCCGCCTATCTTGCGCCGATCAAATTTAACCTTGTAAATCAGATAGGGCCTCCCGGAAATATCCATATCGACCCGGCAGAGGCTTTCATCCATCGGAACACTGGCCGACCCGTAACGATTAATCCCTTTCTTGTCCGCGAGGGCCTGGCCGACAGCCTTTCCCAAACAGATACCGATGTCTTCGACCAAATGATGATCATCGATGTCTGTATCCCCTTTGCCTTTCACCACCAATCTGAATAAACCATGACGTGAAAACAGATCCAGCATGTGATTGAGAAATGGGATCGTCGTATCTATCTTGCTTCCGAAGGGACGGTCAAGATCGATTTCCAAAGCAATATCCGTTTCCGTCGTTTTACGGACAACCTTTGCCTTTCTGGCCATCACATCCTCCGAATCAGATGACTTTATTGAGCGGATATTCAATAATCCCCTGGGCACCGGCCTCCAAAAGCTGAGGAATCAAATCACGCACCACTCCCGTATCGACAACGGTCTCAATGGCAAACCATTCTTCCGAATAAAGGCTCGAGATGGTCGGCGCTTTGAGCGCGGGTAAAATTTTCATCACACGCTCCAGGTTCTCTTTGGCCACATTGAGTTTCAGTCCGACCTTGCCCATCGCCAGCAGCGAACCGGTCAGCAAGGTTCGGATTTGTTCAATTTTCTTACGCTTCCACGGATCGCTCCAAGCGGCGCGATTGGCGATCAGCTGTGTATTCGTTCTCATCAATTCATGCACAATCCGCAGCTTGTTGGCACGGATGGTCGACCCGGTTTCCGTCACCTCTACCACAGCATCCACCAGTCCATCCACCACCTTGGCTTCGGTGGCCCCCCAGGAAAACTCCACGTTGACATTGATTTTCTTTTCAGCGAAATAGCGTTTGGTAAAAGCCACCAGTTCCGTTGAAATGTGCTTGCCTTCCATATCCTCGAGAGAGCGAATCGGCGAATCATCTCTCACCACCAGCACCCAACGGGCCTGTCGGGTGGAGACCTTGGAATATACCAGATCTTGAACCGACACAACGTCGGAATTATTTTCCATAATCCAGTCGATCCCGGTCAAGCCCAAATCCAGATGTCCGTCTTCGACGTATCGGGACATTTCCTGTGCCCTCACCAGCACACACGAAAGTTCCGGATCATCGATATCAGGAAAATAACTTCGGCTGTCGTAAGTAATCTTCCAGCCCGCTTTTTTAAACAATTCCACCGTACTATTTTCAAGACTCCCTTTGGGAATCCCCAACCTTAAAACATTCATTTGTATACTTCCTTCGGATCAAAAACCTTTTCCCCGATGACGACAAAATCATCCCCCACGCGCTTTCTGAAAAAACAGGATCGATGTCCTGTATGGCAAGCCGCGCCGCCTAACTGTTCAACCTGCAACAAAATGGTATCGTCATCACAGTCGATGTAAATTGCTTTCACGATCTGAACATGTCCTGAGCTCTCGCCTTTGAGCCATAATTGTTCGCGGGAACGGCTCCAAAATGTCGCCTTCCCAGTTTGCAAGGTATTTTCCCAGGCATCTCGGTTCATATAAGCCAACATCAATACTTCTTTCGTTTCGGCATCTTGGACGATCGCTGGGACCAATCCTCCGGATTTTTCAAAATTGGGGCTGATCATATTCTCCTTCTTTTTCGTGGCGCAGAACCACTTCACTTTAATAAACTATTTCACTTAAATGACAAACTGCATTAAATCAAGGAAAATTTTATCCCTTAAGGGCCGGAATTGAGACTTGCCCAACCCCCTCATTTCTGATAAGAATTCGCCGAAACGGAATCATCATTTCAATTTTACTCTATCCGGAGGGTTACAACGTATGTCTTTGCTGGCGGGGGGAGTCATCGGGGCGATTCTCGGATTGATCAGCTTGATTTTCTGGTGGGGTGATTTTTTGACCCTTTTGAAAGGCGCCATTCCCATCAGTCTTCTTTTGGGCGGTTTGCTTGCCATCTACGTGGGATTTGATGAAATTCAAGACAGAATTCGAGAAGAAAGACATCGCCAGGATGAGGAATTGGAGAGAGCCAAGGAAGAAATGGAATCGGCGCGAGCGGAGGCGCAGCGTTACAAAGAAGAGCTGGACAAATTGAAAGAACCCAAAACTCAAAACTGAAAGACGTTGCATTTCTCAAGTATCGTGTTATATGCACGGCAGATTTTTGATCGACCCGGTCAATAAATCGCAAGAAAGGACAAAAAGCGGGGCTTTGGCCGATCCGAAAGCGGAATGACGCGTCAATCCGTCATTCTCGCGTGATTGAATCACAGGCCACGGGCTTTAAAAAACTGCTTCGTGGCTTTTTTCATGACACAAAGCTAAAGTGAAAGGTCAAAAAAACATTCAAGGGAGGGGTTTATGGCAAACAGATTGATCAAATTGATTTCATGGATGATTCTTCTTACTGGTTTTTTGTTCGGCATGTCGGCGCTTGCCGCGCCTCCGATCAAAATCGGCGCCCTTTTCTCCGTATCCGGCCCGGCCGCCTTCTTGGGGGAACCGGAACGTAACACCGCTCAGATGGTCGCCGATGAAATCAATAAAGCCGGCGGCATTAAAGGCCGCCAAATTGAACTGATCGTCATTGATACGCAAGGGGATCCGGCAAAGGCCGTCCAAGGCGCCAACAAACTCATCAAAGACGATAAAGTCTCCGCCATCATCGGTCCCAGCACGACCGGAGACACCATGGCCATCATTCCCGTCGTCGAAAAGGCCGGAATTCCTTTGATTTCCTGTGCCGCAGGCAGCAAGATCACTGAACCGGTGAAGAAATGGGTCTTTAAAACCGCGCAAAACGACGCGCTGGCCGTCGCGAAAATTTACGAATATCTGCAGACCAAAAAAATCAACAAACTGGCGATACTGACGGTATCCGACGGCTTCGGTTCGTCCGGACGTGAACAGCTGGTGGCGCACGCCAAAGAATACG
>CAZPTW010000439.1:0-3010 GCA_964589235.1 uncultured Smithella sp.
CGGACTCGAGATGGTGGCGGTAGCGGTCGAGTTCGTCTTCGGCGCGCTTGCGCCGAGTCATGTCCCGACCTTCAATCAGCACAGCGACCGGCGTCCCCTCTTCGTTCCGGATGAAACTGAAGGTGTTTTCAATCCACAAGGGTTGCCCGTCTTTACGACGAAATTCCAATTCCAGCGTTTGGTGGAAAGCGTCATCGGACGGCGACGCCAAAGCGCAAGGAATGTCCTGAGCAAAAAAAACCGCCGCCTGTCGGCGTGAGACCCCCGATAACAGCTTGTCCATCGGCCGTTGACGGAGTTCATCGAACGAATAGCCCAACAATTTCTCAACAGACGGACTGATGTAAGTCGGGTTGAGATTCAAATCCAGAATCCAGACCTGATCCTTCATATGATCCGCCAACAGCCGATACTTCGCTTCGCTGCGACGCAGTGATTCTTCCGCCTGCCTCTTTTCCGTAACATCGCGGGCGACGGCCCGAAACCCACAGGCCTCGCCCCTTTCATCCCGGATCAATCCCACGGACAGCTGGTGAACTCGGACGACCCCGTCCCGCCGGATGATTTCGTAATCATCCATCTTGCTGTTTTGCCCGGTTTTGAATACATCTCGGTACGTCTCACGGAACCTCTTGGCCGTCTCCGGCGTCGAAAAGTCACGATAGTTGATCCGGTGGAATTCATGTCGGTCGTAACCCAGCATCGCGCAGCCGGAGTCATTGGCAAATACGATATCGCCTTGAAGATTGCTTTCATAGTAGCCTTCAGAGATATTCTCCAGAATCGACCGGTATTTCTCCTCGCTTTGCCGCAAGGCTTCTTCCGCTTTTCTGCGTTCGGTTACGTCGCGGAGATTCACCACCACCGCCTCGATGGCCTGATCATGCGTCAGATTACTGGCGATAACTTCGAAAACGTGCCAAAGACCTTCGTTGTCACAGATTCGGGTTTCGGTTTTCTTTGTGGACGGTTCTTTCTCCGCGATCAATTGATCGAAGGTTTCCTTCAAGACGTCGAGATCATCGGGATGAATGTGATCAAAAATCATCTTGCCGATTCTGTCTTTGGCTTTAAAACCCAAAAGGCGTTCCACGGCGTTGTTTTCAAAGATGACAACACCCTTGGCGTCGACCAGAAGGATGATATCCGATGATTGCTCGGCCAGGACGCGAAACAGATGATCATTAGAATCCAACGTGGCGGCCGATTTCCGGCGCGTTCGGGAGGCGACACATGATTTGGCTTTGTCCATCGTTTTCACGGTTTTCCAAAATAGAAGGTCCATGTCGACAAAACCGGTTTCCGATCCAACCCACAGTGAACAACACATGAAGCGGAAAATTTTATATGAGCAAAACGTTGATCTGTCAAGAGACATCCCTCAAAGAAGAAGCCTGATTCTCGTTTCGGTCATCCACAAAGCCCCCAAGACACCGGGCCTCGGTATTGACGACCCGCTTTGTGATGGAGATCACCAAACGCCGAGCGCTTTCCGGTGACCGCATCCGTTTTAAAGGGGCTCGATGTTTTCCATCGATTCGCCCCCCGAAAATAAAGTTATGCCGTCTTGCGACCGATCTGAAAGAACAGTCCCCGTGACAGACGAAGCGATACCATGCGCAAACGGGGAAGAAGGAAGGGACACGCGAAAGATGCACCCGAAAACCCATCCTCTGCGAATTCGTTTTTGGGGAACGCGAGGGTCGCTGCCTGCACCGCAGACAACCGACGGCGTCGGCTTGAAGATACTTCGCGCCATCCAAACGGTTCAGTCGCGAAACCTGAAAGCGGAAGACACACTCATGACATTTATCCGGCGGGAGCTACCCTTCTGCGTCCGGGGGACCTATGGAGGAAACACCGCTTGCGTCGAAATTCAAGGCGGGGCCGATTCCGTCTTATGCGACGCGGGTACGGGTCTCAGAGATTTCGGCAACGCCGTCATGAAAGCGATGTCGAACGGCCGGGACGCTTCGCCCAAGACCTTTCACCTCTTTATGTCTCATCTGCATTGGGATCATATCCAGGGGTTTCCGTTCTTTTCCCCCGCTTATTTGCCCGGCTGTCAGATCCGGATCTACGGGTGTCATCCGGGGCTTCAAGACGCGTTCGCATGTCAGCAAAACCCGCCCTTCTTTCCGGTCCCTTTGTCGGCCATGTCCGCAGACATCTCGTTTCACACCCTGGAAGAGGGGCGTCTTTATGAGATCGCCGGTTTTCAAGTGACAGGAATCAAACAGCGTCACCCGGGAGATTCCTACGGATACCGGTTTCTCAAAGACGGGAAAAAAGTGGTTTATTCGACCGACGCCGAGCATCAAGACGACGCCAAGGACGAACATTACCCATTCGTCGAGTTCTTCCGCCATGCCGATTTGCTGATTTTTGACGCCCAATACCACTTTTGGGAATCGGTCGACGCCAAAGCGAACTGGGGACATTCCAGCAATCTGCTCGGTGTCGAACTGGGCTTGCGCGCCGGCGTCAAGCGTCTGTGTCTTTTTCACCACGAGCCGACCTTTGACGATGACACCCTGGATCAGTTTCTAAGCGACACGCGCACCTACCAAACCATTTTAGATCCATCCTCTTCCATGGAAATTTTACTCGCCTACGACGGCCTGACCCTCGACATATAATCGGTAATTCCCCGATTCGAAAAAAAATCTTTGGGCGCTTTCTTCGTCATGAAAATCAGCCTAAAGAAGTATTTACACCCGCCCTTTCTGTTGATACTCACACAGTCGGGTGAGTCGGACACCTCAAGGGGGTTCCTTCCCCGATAAGAACGGGTTCATTCTTCCGTCTCAAGACTTCTCTTGAGGGCCGCGACGCGCGCCGAAGAAAAGACGGCGATTCAACCGCTTTTGGAACGACGCCTCCTTATAGGCATCGCCTAACCGGGATGATGAAATGATGCGCCTCCTGTTGAACCGATCAGCATTATTTGCGGCGATGGCATGGCCTCTCGCCTTGCTGCAAATCAGCGCCTGTCAAATGACGCCGCTGA
>CAZPTW010000440.1:0-3009 GCA_964589235.1 uncultured Smithella sp.
ATATCGCCCTCGGTAACGGCGTCGGACTGGCTTATTCCAAAACGCTATCAATGATGAAAGATTTTATCGAAATCAACCCCCATTACGTGACAGCGGTTCCGCGGATATGGGAAATGATCTACAACGCCGTCCTAAAGAAAATCGAAGCCGCAAGTTTTTTGAAAAAAGCAATCTTCCGCTTCTTTGTCGCGGTCGGCAACGCTTATGTCGTTCTGGACAATCTCTTCAAAGGATTGGCCCCGAGCTATAAGAAACGCAACAGAACACGCGACAAGGTGTTTTCTTTCCTGCCCAGACTCTTGCTCATCCCCCTCAACGCCTTGGGGTCCAAGCTCGTCTTTCAGCCTATCAAGTCGCTTTTCGGAACCCGACTCAAAGCCGGCGTCTCCGGCGGCGGAAGTCTGAAGCGCGAAATCGATCTTTTCTTCGCGGCGGCAGGGGTCGTGTTGATGGAAGGTTATGGACTGACAGAAGCCGGGCCGGTGGTTGCGGTTCGCAGTTTGCAACACTTGGAAGCCGGCACCGTCGGCACGGCCTTCCCCGGGATGGAGATCAAATTGCTCGATGATCACGGCCGACCATGCCCGCCCGGTCAAACAGGCCTGATTTTCTGCCGCGGCGCCCAGATCATGAAAGGGTACTACGGCGATCCCGAAGAAACAGCCAACGTGCTCTCTCCCGATGGATGGCTCAACACAGGAGATCTCGGCATCATGACCCACGATCAGGCGCTGGCGATTGTCGGCCGGAAGAAAGACACGATTGTCCTTTTGAACGGGAAAAATATCGAACCGGTCCCCATCGAAAAACATCTGGCCTATTCACCGCTCATTGACATGGCTGTCGTGGTCGGGCAAGATCAAAAATATATCGGTGCGCTCATCGTCCCGAACATTCCGGAGCTTCAGCGACTCGCCCAGGAAAAGGGATGGCAAAGCGACAGCCTCGATGATCTGATCAAACATCCTGGCGTCCAAAACCTATACCGGAAAACCATTGACGAGCATATCAACCCTCATAACGGTTTTAAACCTTATGAGCGCATCCACAATTTTGTTCTTTTGACTCATCCCTTTGAGGCCCCGCGCGAGCTTTCCGCCAAACAGGAATTGAAACGAAGCGAAGTCAACAGACTCTATGCGGAGCAAATCGCCTCTCTTTTCAAATCATCAAGCGGGTCTCCAGCATGATCCAAAAAATCAATCGACATCTATCCATTTTTTTTACTGATGAGCCCTTCGGTCGATCCAACGCCGTGCTCATCGACGACGATATCCGGATCATGATCGACAGCGGCGCGGGGAAAATTCTTACCGACGCCAAACCCGCGCAGATCGACATCCTGATCAACTCCCATTGTCACATCGATCATGTCTGGGATAACGATCTTTTCGCCAAAGCCAGGATTCTCACCCAGCCCCTGGAGCGGGAAAACTTTAAGGACCACAAGAAGATCGGCTCTATCGAAAGATGGACCACCTGCATGAAAGAAGATATTGGCGACATTTTGAAGTTGTTCGCCGCCATTAACCCGACATTTTTAGAAGAGTGGCGCATCGACGGGACTCTGGACGAAGGAGATGTCATCGATGCAGGACGGACCAAAATCTGCGTCTTGCATATGCCCGGCCATACGTCAGGGCATCTCGTTTTTTTCTTCCCCGAAGAAGGGCTGCTTTTTTGCAGCGATATTTGCCTGACCAAAGTCGGTCCATGGTACGGCGATGCATCAACGCCCATAGACGCGTTTATCGACTCCATCAACCGGATCATCGACATGAAACCGGACAGGGTCGTGTCAGGACACACCAAAACCGTTTTATCCGCCCCTTTTGTCTGCGATCTTCTCCAAGAATACAGAGATCGGATTTATAAACGTGAAGGCCGCATTCTTGAAGCGCTGAAAGACGCTCCCTTGACACTTGACGCTCTGGCGGTCAAGAAACTGATTTATCCCGACCATCCTTCCATTTTAGTGGTTTACTGGGAAAAGTCCATGCTGATGAAACATCTGGAAAATCTCATCAACCGCGGCATCGTCGATATCGACGACGAAGGCCGTTACCACGCGGCATGAAAGAAAATGTATCCCAACACCGATCGAAAAAGCTTTCTTCAAAACGCGTCGGCCGATAACATGGGGTAGAATACACCCCGATCAATCGGCCGCCGCACCTCACTCTTTTCTTGTGATAATCGACGTGTCAATCGGACACGCTCCATCACGCAACCGCGAATCACCCGGATGATCAAAAAATAACAAAGGCCCGGAGTTTTCAAGGCTCCGAGCCTTTGTCGATAGATTCAGAACAGGGATTCGGCTAGGCGTGATGCCCGTGGGCGTCCTGTTTCTTTTCCTCGCCGTAAACGACGAGCTTGCCTTCATGCTCCATTTCCTTCACCCACTTGGGATGCAGCATGGTGAGCACCTTTTTGTCCATCCAACCGGAAAACATCGCCTGAACCGATCCGGGGTTCCCGATGGTTCCCAGGTACAGATGAATGAAGAAAAACGCGAAAATCGCCACAAACCCCAAAGCGTGCAGCGGGTACATCCAGCGCACCAAGCCCACCGGCAGGCGGGTCGGAAACCACATGATCAGGCCCGTGATGATCATGATCACCCCGAAAATCGCCACGACCAGAAAGAAAGCCTTCTGACCGGGGTTGTATTTCCCCGTCTCCGGCACTTTGTCCACATGCCAGAGGTACCCCCCCGCGGCCTTGATCCAATCGAGATCCTCCGGAAGCACAAACACCCCCGCCTCTTTCCACCACATCCGGATCGCCAAAAGCAGCGAAACGGCAAAAACCAATCCCGTAAAGTTGTGCACCAGCTTGAGGTTCTTCAACCCCCCAAACAAATAGCCGATAAAGTTGAAGGTCTGGAACATCATCCCCAGTCCTGTGAGACACAGAAGCAGACAAGAGATGGCCATCGACCAGTGGATGATCCGTTCATAGCTGTCGGTGACCTGCACGTATCCTTTCTTCATGGTTATTCCCCTC
>CAZPTW010000441.1:0-3006 GCA_964589235.1 uncultured Smithella sp.
ATGACCCCTGAGCCTTTTTTGCAAAGCGAAAAATATTCGGCGCTCCGTGCTTCGGCGCCTGACGCGCTCAAAACCTTGTGGCTGCCGGGCTTTCGCGTCAAGACCCCTGAAGCGCCCGCGGGATGGCGGACGTGTGATTACCTCCAAAAATGCGGGATTCATCCGACCGCCGCCGCTTTTGGTCTGGCGCATGCCTTTCAAAAAAATCCATCGTCATTTCTGATCCATTATAATCATTCCGCGTCAGGAAAGCCGGCCATGATCGTCGCCGCGGTAAACGCATGAAGAAAGACGGCATATGATGTCAGGCAAGCTCAAAAGACGTATCGTGTTGGTTCATCCGAGGGGTTTCAATTGGTTTCCCGGTCAACGCGATATCACGGATATCGCCAATCGGATGGTCCCGCAGGGTTTGCTTTCCATCGCCGCGTGGCTTTTGCGCGACGGGCATGACGTGTTCGTTTACGATTGTTTGGGACCCGGCGCCCCGTTGGAGATCGACCGGCAGGCAAAGGATATCCTGTCGTTTGAGCCGCACATGGTCGGTTTTTCCGCCACCACCTCATCATTCCCGGACGCCGCGGATCTCGCCGAGCGGATCAAGGCCCAGCGGGCCGACGTTATAACCGTGTGCGGCGGCGTTCATGTTTCAGCCCTGAAGGAAAAGTTGCTGCCGGATTACCCGGCCTTCGATTTTCTGGCGGTGGGCGAAGGCGAGTTAACCATGAGCGAACTTGCCGCCGGGATCAATCCGGCCGCCGTTTCCGGGGTGATCTACAGGCAGGGGGCCCAGGTGATGGCCTCTCCGCCCCGGATCCAAATTGCGGATCTTGACGACCTGCCGTTTCCCGCCTATGAAAAACTTCGCGGTTTTCCGCGGCACTATCATCTGCCGCTTTTCAGCTACACGCAGACACCCGGCGCGACGATGATCACATCGCGCGGCTGTCTTTTCCAATGTTCCTACTGCGACCGCTCCGTTTTTCAAAAAGGCTTTCGATACAATTCGGCGTCCTACATTTACGATCACATGAAATATCTGCGCGATCGGTTCGGTGTCCGACACGTCAATATTTATGACGACCTCTTCACCGCCAACCGAAAGCGCATCGTCGAACTCTGTGAGAGACTGGCGCGCAAACCGCTGGGGATGAATTTCAACTGCGCCGTGCGCGCGGGGCACACAGACGATGAGCTCCTTTCTCTGCTCAAAGACGCGGGGTGCCTCATGGTGTCTCTGGGAATCGAATCCGCCGATCCGGACATGCTTCTGCGACACAAATCCGGCGTATCGCTCGACTTGGTGCGCGACACGATTCGGCGCATTCAACGAGCCGGACTGCGCGCCAAGGGACTGTTCATGATGGGGCTTCCCGGCGAAACGGAGCAATCGATTCGCCGCACCTCCGACTTTATCTTGTCTCTGGGGCTGGATGACATGAACATGGCGAAATTCACGCCTTTTCCCGGCGCGCCGTTGTGGGCGACGATCCGTGACGAAGGAACGTTCGACGAAAACTGGCGGCTCATGAACTGTCTGAATTTCGTCTTTGTCCCCAAAGGCATCCCCTCCAAAGAGAGACTCGATTCCCTCTATAATGAACATGTCAAACGCTTTTACTCCGATCCGGCTTGGCGGAAACGTTTCCGTCGCCGCCTTTGGCAGCATCGCAAGAGTCTTTTCTACCTTTTACGCCATTTGCCGTCGTTTTGGGCGGCCAAAAATCAATTTGAGCCGAAAGAACGACGGCCCCAACGCGACGACATCGCCGTTTGCCCACCGGAAACGAAATCCTGAAAATATCTTGAATCGACGGGGGTTTCGGTGTTATCAACCCTATCCAGGGGGGGCACAGGGAAGATGAAGATTTATTTTGCCGGATCGATCCGCGCGGGACGAGATGATGCTGAAATCTATCGAGCTTTGATCCTCTGGATGAAAGCCTTCGGCGAGGTTCTGACCGAGCATGTCGGGGATCTTTCGATGACAAAACAAGGAGACGACGGCCCCGACGATCGGTTCATCCATAACCGCGACATGGCTTGGCTTGAAACGAGCGACTGTGTGGTGGCGGAGGTCACCTTACCGTCTTTGGGGGTTGGTTATGAGCTGGGGAGGGCTGTCGCTTTGAAGAAACCGATTTTGTGTTTATATCGCGCCACGCCCGGCCGAATCTTGTCCGCCATGATCGCCGGAAGCCCCGGTCTCAAGACCGCTTTGTATTCGAACCTGGATGAGGCCAAGACGATCGTGGAAGAATTCTTTTCATCTGTCGGGAAACGGCTGCGGGCGCTTCCCGACGGGACGTGATCGCAACGAACCGGGATGAGGCGATGACCCAAGCACTGGAATTATTGGCGCCTGCAGGTGACGCACAGATCGGTATGGCCGCCATCGATCACGGCGCGGATGCCGTGTATATCGGCGCGCCGAAATATTCCGCCAGAGCCGCGGCCGGGTCATGCGCGGCCGACATCAAGCGATTGATTTCGCATGCGCATTTCTTCCACGCGAAAGTTTATGTGGCGCTCAACACGATTTTGTCGGATCGCGAAATCCCCGAGGCGCTGGATATCATCCGGCAAATCGACGAATTAGGCGCCGACGGCCTGATCATCCAGGATGTGGGCCTTTTGGAATTGGATCTCCCGCCGATCCCGCTCATCGCCAGCACACAGATGCACAACGCGACACCCGAGCAAGTCAAATTCCTCGAAGAAGTGGGCTTCAGCCGGGTCATCCTCGCCAGGGAGTTGTCCATCGACGAGATGGCGCAGATTCGACAAAAGACATCGACGATCGAGTTGGAAGCTTTTGTGCATGGGGCATTGTGCGTGTCCTACAGCGGGCAGTGCTACATGAGCCAGGCCGTGACGGGCCGCAGCGGCAACCGGGGCGTCTGCGCCCAACCTTGCCGATCGCGCTACGCCCTCATCGATGGCGACGGGAAAAAAATTCTGGACAACAAGTACCTCCTCTCCCTCAAAGACCTAAACCGTCTGGAG
>CAZPTW010000442.1:0-3001 GCA_964589235.1 uncultured Smithella sp.
GTGGGGCGGGGACCTTCTCCGACGGCAAATTGACCAGCCGAAGCAAAAACCCTTATACAGGCTTTGTGAAAAAAACACTGGTGGATTTGGGGGCGCCCTCATCCATACTGACGGACGCCAAACCACACATCGGTACCGACCGGTTGCGGAAGGTGCTGGTCCTTCTGCGTCAAAAGCTGACGGAATGTGGGTGCCTCATTCGGTTTGAATCCCAGATGACGGATATCGTCGTCCGGCATGGCGCCCTTGCCGCGCTGGTCGTCAATCATCGGGAAGAAGTTCAGACCGAGCGCGTGATCCTCGCCATCGGTCAGAGCGCCGACGATACGTACGATATGTTGGCGGCGCGAGGGGTGAAAATGGAACCTAAACCGTTTGCCATGGGGGTCCGCGTCGAACACCCGCAGGCGGTCATTAATGCCATGCAGTACGGCCGGTGGTCGGGACATCCGAAGCTGCCCCCGGCCGAATATTTTGTCACGGCCTCTTTATCCGGGCAGAACCGGTCTGTTTATACTTTCTGTATGTGTCCGGGGGGGAAAGTGATCGGTTGCAGCGCTCTCCCCGGGACGGTTGTCACCAATGGCATGAGCGACCAGGCTCGCGATGGAAAATATGCCAACAGTGCCGTGGTGGTCAATATCCGCCCGGAGGATTTTTCATCTTGGCTGGGACCTTTAGGGGGTTTGGAGTTCCGAAAACACTGGGAGGGGAAAGCGTTTACGGCGGGGGGCGGCAATTACTTCGCTCCGGCCCAGAAGCTCACCGACTTTGTGCGCGGTAAGATGTCCGGTGAAATCGGGACAACGAGTTTTTTGCCTGGCGTAAGGTCGGCTGATCTTTCTGAAGTGTTGCCGTTTTTTGTGACCCAAGCCCTTCGTGCCGGTCTGGTGCAGATTCATCGAAAAATGCCGGGTTTTTTATCAGACGACGCCCACCTCATCGGTGTGGAAACGCGGACATCCTCTCCCGTCCGCATATGCCGCAACGCCGACGGCCAGAGCGAAACCGTCCGCGGACTTTACCCCTGCGGAGAGGGGGCGGGGTATGCCGGTGGCATCATCAGTTCCGCGCTGGATGGTGTCAAGGCCGCCCTCAATATCGTTTCAGAGTTGGCGATGCAAAATGAATAACCCGCCTGAAAAGAAACCATGGGAAAAATGTGTGTGCCGAGAAAATGCCGGTTTTTGCGGATATCGTCACGGAGAGAGGGGGTCTCATCATTGCACATGGCCCGGGTCGGACATTCGGCAATGGCCAAGCCGCTTGGGCCGTTTTTCGTGACGGACAAGCCGTGGCACGTCGATTGATCCGTCCGGAGCAGTCCTCCAGCTTGGGAAGGCGAGATTGAGATCGGTATCCGGTTTCAGTTGGGTCGACTCATGATTGTCATCGCCAGGATGGGAATTCTTCCAGCGATCGGAGCTCCCCATGGAAACAATACCATTCTTAAGAAAAAGCAACGGGGGGTCTGTCATCGGATATCGTCTTGGGTCAACAAAAAGAGATTTTTGAGAATCTCAGTGAGAAGATCGTTTTCAGGGCATCTGCAAGGACGTACACCACCATGAAAAAAAACATCCGCGAATTCCAGGACGGACTTAGGTCCCAGTTCGAAGACCGTCGGCATCGGCGATCCTTCAATCGTCATTTCCGGGACACCTATCGATATGGGTGGTCTTCTCATGCAACCGAGAAGCACGATGACCCGGTCGGCGCTGATTCATGGAGATGAACGCGGGTCATAGTGATACGGCCGATATCGGAGATACAGGCCGGAATGTCCGGCGATTCAAATCCTGCCCTATGAATGATCCAAATGAACGCTCATGTCTGCCCGAGGGAAAAGGGGAGTAAAACGCCCATCAATGATGACATCATCCCCTTTTCTCAGAATTTTCCTTACCGACAAAGGTTTTGCGTCTCGCAGGTCGCGGATTTGAAGATCACCCACCGCTTCGATGCCTTTCCCGATAATTTTGGGCGCAATGACTGTAACCAGTCGATTGACCAGGTTTTCTTTCAGGGCGGACGTAATGATTTTCGCGCCTCCTTCAATCAGGATGGAAGATATCTGCCGGTCGGCGAGTTTTTTCAAAAGCTTTTTCAGATCGACATGCCCCTGTCTGTTCGGGGAGATCGTCACCAGATCGGCGCCTTTCTTTTTCAGCGCGATGAACTTTCCGTCTGATTCCTTTTTTGTGGTGGCGATCAATGTTGGGGCATGGGAAAGACCTTCGAGGACGTGCGCCCGTGTCGAAATGGACAAAGAGGAATCGACGACGACGCGCAAAGGGTTTCGCCCCTTGACCCGTCGGACCGTGAGGGTCGGATTGTCCGCCAGGACAGTTCCGATGCCGGCCAGCACGGCATCGTGCTCGGCTCTCAATCGATGCGCGAAGGTGAGCGACGCGGGAGAGCTGATCCATTGCGAATGGCCGCTGGATGTTGCAATGCGGCCGTCAAGAGATTGGGCGAATTTGACCGTTACAAATGGCATGCCGGTTTCCACGAAATGGAAAAAAACTTCGTTCAGATCGCGGCATTCCTTTTCCAACACGCCCACAGTGGTTTGAACCCCCGCTTCCTGAAGACGATGAATCCCGCGACAGGCCACCAAAGGGTTGGAATCGACGGTTCCGATGACCACGCGAGCGATTTTATGACGGATGATCAAGTCGGTGCAAGGGGGGGTTTTACCATGGTGGCAGCAGGGTTCGAGGGTGACATAGAGCGTCGCGCCTTGAACGCCTTGCGTGGCATGGAGAATGGCGTTGACTTCGGCGTGATTCTCCCCGCAGCATTCGTGAAATCCCTGCCCGATGATCCTGTCGTTTTTCACCACGACCGCACCGACCATCGGATTCGGACTTGCATAGCCGCGGCCTCGCGCCGCCAGTTTCAGGGCCAGCCGCATGTAGTCTGAGTCGTTCATGAGAAAGGTCAATACCTTAAGGATCGGCGGGTTGTAAAGGAATTTATTCCGGAAACATCATATTTC
>CAZPTW010000443.1:0-2998 GCA_964589235.1 uncultured Smithella sp.
GTCGGGCGCGCGCTTCCAGGCGTTCTTGTCATGAAAAACGGAGACGTTCGCGCGGTGGACGGCGTGAAGATCGAGGCGGTACCCGCCTACAATGTCCAGCACATGCGTGAACCGGGCCTGCCGTTTCATCCACGGGGCGTGGGAAACGGTTACATCGTGACCTTGGGCGACACGCGCCTCTACATCGCGGGGGATACGGAAAACATACCGGAGATGAAACAGCTCAAAAAGATCGACATCGCTTTTCTGCCGATGAATCTGCCTTACACCATGACGCCGGAGATGGTGGCGGATGCGGCCAAGGCGTTTAAACCGGCGATTCTCTACCCGTATCATTACGGGGAAACGGACCCCTCGAAGCTCGTCGATTTGCTCAAAGACGAAAAAGAGATCGACGTCCGCGTTCGGAAAATGAAGTGACCCGGTCCGCTTCAACGCGCGACAGACGGTTTTTCCTTCGTCTGCGCTTTTCATTTCAAGGTTTTGCCTTTTTCCAGAAGCACGATGACTTTCGGATCGGCGTATGTCAAGACGATCCCGTGGGGGGAGGCTTTGCCTTGCTTGTCCACGCGGACAAGACTCAAGAATCCGTCCATGTATGACTCGCCGGTGGCATGACCCGAAATCTCGGCGAAAGAGACCAATCGTGTTTGAGAGGCGAGGACCACCTTGCTTTCGAGCCGGATAATGTTTCCGTTTCGCGCAGTTTTTTTGACAAGCATGCCTTGGATGTTGACACAGACAATATTTTCCGGCCGCGCCGATGCCGCCGCCGCGATGAATCCGGGTTTTACCACCCCCATCGCCGTCTTTCCGGCAACCAGGGGGCCTTGATGATTGAGGTCTTCGCTTTTCACCAGGCGACAAACGCTGTGGGTTTGAAGTCCCATCCGTCGTCTTCTTTCCGTTTAAACGCCGACCTGTCAATTCGCTTGAGGCTTGGATTGGTCGTTGAATCCTTCCAGAAAGTGTGTTAAACACTTAAACTACGATATTTAAAGGATTTTTTCATGGAATCAAGCGAATGAGTGTCTTTGAGTATGTGGCATTGGATGAAAAAGGACGCGAGCTCAAAGGGTTTGTAGACGCCCCGGGTGTCACCGTCGCCAGACAGCAGTTGCGCGAGCGGGGGATTTACCCTGTCTCGATCGCGCCGGCCAGAGAGAAAAAAAACCTTTCGATCGCTTCGGCTTTGGAGATGGGGCTGTGGCGTAAGGTGTCCGCCAAGGAAGTGGCCGTGTTGACGAGACAGCTTTCGACGCTTTTGAGCGCGGGTATTCCATTGGTGCCCGCCTTTTCCGTTCTTTTGGCCCAAACCAAGAATCCCGCTTTGCAAAAAATACTGGCGCAAATCCGCGCGGATTTGAACGAGGGCAAGAGCCTCACCGCCGGGATGGAGAATTTTCCGCGCGTTTTTTCGCCTCTTTATATCAATATGGTCAAAGCCGGCGAGGCCTCCGGAACGATCAACCTGGTTTTGGAGCGGCTGGCGGATTTCAGCGAAGGGCAGCAGGCGCTTGCCAGTAAAATCCGCTCCGCCCTTGCCTATCCGCTGATTATGTTTCTGATCGGGGCGCTCGTTATTTTTTTGCTCATGACATTTGTCGTGCCGCGGATTACCGGGATTTTTACGGATATGAAGCAAACACTGCCGATGACCACGGTGATTTTGATTGCCGTCAGCCGGTTTTTGAAATCCTTCTGGTGGCTCATGGGGATGGGAGGGGTCGCCGGTCTCGTGGCTTTTAAGTATTTTGTGCAAGGAACGCAAAAAGGCCGACGGTTTTGGGACACCGTAAGGCTTCGGGCGCCGATTTTCGGGGGGGTCAGCTTGAAGATCGCCATCGCGCGTTTTGCCCGGACGCTCGCGACGCTTTTACAAAGCGGCGTGCCGCTCTTGGCCTCCATGGACATTGTCCGCAATGTCGTCAACAATGTGATCATCGGGGAGGCCATTGCGCAGGTGGCCCAGAATGTGGAAGAAGGGGCGAGTCTTTCGGCGCCGCTGGGGCAAAGCGGTATTTTCCCTCCGATGGTGACCGAAATGATCGCCGTCGGAGAGCAAAGCGGCACCCTGGAAAAAATGCTCAACCGGATTGCCGTGGCGTACGAAAACGAGGCGCAATCGGATATCTTGGTGATGACATCGCTTTTGGAACCGCTGATGATTCTGGTGATGGGATTGATGGTCGGGTTTATTGTGTTTTCGATCCTGTTGCCGATTTTTGAGATGAACCAACTCGTCAGATGACGGATGCAACGAGGGGAAAGGTTTCAAACCGGCCCCCGTTTCGAAGAGGAAGAAAAGGGGATGAATATGGCGAACGATCAAACAAAGAACGACAGGCAATCGGGCTTTACGCTCATTGAATTGATGGTGGTCATCGTGATTTTGGGGCTCTTGGCGGGGATCATTCTTCCGCGATTCATGGGAGAGTCGGACAAGGCCAAACAACAAACAGCCAGAACGCAAATCGCCGTGCTGGAGACCGCGCTAAAAATGTACAAACTCGACAACGGCGTCTATCCGACGACGGAACAGGGCCTCAAAGCTCTGGTCGAGCCGCCCACGGTGGGCAATCTTCCGAAGAACTGGCGCAAGGGAGGCTATCTGGAAAAGGGCACTGTCCCCAAAGACCCTTGGAAAAACGATTTCGTTTATGTCTGTCCCGGGGTGCACGGCGATTTTGATTTGAGTTCTCTGGGGCGGGACGGAGAACCGGGCGGGGAAGACTTTGACAAAGACATCAACAACTGGGAAGCCGATTGATCGGGGCTTCACGCTGATCGAACTGATCGTCGTCATGGCGGTGATCGGGTTGATTTTGGCCCTCGCCGCGCCTACGACCCGTGACGCCTTGACCGTCGACGCGCTCAAAAAAGCCTCACGCCAGATCATCGGGCTCGAGCGGCAGTTGCGGGTGGAGGCCGTCCGTGATCAGGTGGATTGCGTTTTGGTTTTCGACATTCCAAGGGCCTCTTATTTTGTCGCCACCTC
>CAZPTW010000444.1:0-2997 GCA_964589235.1 uncultured Smithella sp.
AAGCACGGATGATCGTTACTGACGAGGGGCCGGGCATTGCCGATCTTGAAAAATCCATTCGAGATTTGGAACACCAAATCTCGCGCACCAAACCCAATACGCACGAATACGCCTCGCTCTCCAGACATTACGCGGAGGCCACCGCTGAATTTTCAGCGCGCGACGGCTACGCCTTCGAGGCCCGGGCCAAACAGATTCTCAAAGGATTCGGATTTCGGGAAAAAGATTTCGACAAAACCTGTGATCTTTTTTCCGGTGGATGGAAAATGCGCATTCTTTTGACATCCATTTTGCTTTCCCGTCCGGATATCATGTTGCTCGACGAGCCGACCAACCATTTAGACACAGAGAGCATGGAGTGGCTGGAGAGTTACCTCAAAGATTATCCGGGAACCATTCTGGTCATCTCCCACGACCATTTTTTTCTGGATAAAATCGCCACCCAGATCGCTGAGCTGTCCAACTGTCGGATTCATCTTTACAAAGGCAACTACACCTACTATCTGGCCGAAAAAGAAAGGCGACACGAAGCGCTGAAAAAAGAAATGGAACTGCAAAAAGCACAAATCAAGAAAATCGAGGAATTCGTCGAGCGGTTCCGCTATAAGGCCACCAAAGCTTCGCAGGTGCAAAGCCGTGTCAAAATGCTGGAGAAATTCAGGGACATCAAACTGGAGAAAAACGCCAAAAGCGTCGTGATGAAGTTCCCCGAGGGGCAAAAAAGCGTCAAGGACGTCGTGAAAGCGGCCGGCCTGGGACATGCCTACGGTGATTTCAAAGTTTTTTCCAACGTGAATTTCACGCTGCACCGCGGCGACAAAGTCGCCTTTGTCGGCGTCAACGGTTCAGGCAAATCGACGCTTTCACGCCTTTTAAGTCTGACCGAAACACCGACGGAAGGCGTCATCCAATACGGCGATCACGTCAACATGGCCTTTTTCTCCCAAGAAAGTTCACAAAATTTGAATTACGGCCACACCGTCTGGGATGAAGTGAATTCCGTTCCAACAGCCGCCGACGATCAAGTGAAAAGAAATCTCCTTGGCGCGTTTCTTTTCTCCGGTGACGACATCTTCAAACCGGTCGGCGTCCTTTCCGGAGGAGAAAAATCACGTCTGGCTCTTTTGAAAATCATGTTACTGGACACGAATTTTCTGATCCTTGACGAACCGACCAATCACCTGGATATCAAAACGAAAGAAGTTTTTCAAAATGCGTTGATCAACTATTCAGGGACCGTGGCCATCGTTTCACACGACCGTTTTTTTCTGGACCGGTTGGTCAACAAGGTATTTGAACTCAAAGACGGCGCGCTGACATGCTATCTCGGAAATTATTCCTACTTCATAGAAAAACGCGCCTCCACGGCTTCTCCGACAGAGGCTGGACGTTCCGATACCCAAGAGGTTAGATCAGCGGGCGGTCGTCCTATGTCGCTGAAAGACCAGAAAAGACTCGAAGCCGAAGAGAGGAATCGTCTGGCGAAAATCAAAAATGTGATAAAAAAGGAACTGGCGGCATTGGAGCATGAAATCGCCTCACTCGAAGCGAGAAAAACCGCGGATGAGCAGGCGCTGTGCGATCCCAAAAACCACAAAGACGCGCAAAAAATGAAAGATCTTCAGATCGACTTAAAAAAAGTGGAAAAGAATCTGGAACGATCCTATGACCTCTGGACAGAGCTCACAGAGAAGCTCGAAGAAAAAGCGTAATCACGCCCCGTCGAGCGCCGCTTTTTCATGATTGGCATACCAGCTTGTCGGATCACTCAAGAATTCCTCCGTGTCCCGCAAGGACAACAAATGCTCCCTTTCCACCCCGGCCAACATACCAAAGAAAGCCTTTTCCTTGGGATCGGTGCTTTGTTTCTCCAACTTGGAATAAAGCGCAACGCCTCGCGCTTCGAAGTCGATGGCTGTTCGAACCGCTTTGAGTTCTTCCTCCGTTCCCGAAATTCGGGCGGACTTTTTACCAGACATGGATTTCAAAACACCATGAACTTGAGAGGAACTGACTTTCAAAGGCACGGTCGCCGGCCATTTCTTTTGTTGTTCCCATTTTTCATGAAGTTTTTTGAGCATCTCGTAATGCTCTTTCTCTTCATCGGCGATCTGTTTGAACATGTTCTTGCCCGCCATGTTTTTGGTCTTTCGGGCTTGTTCCAAATAGAAGTCTCGCTCCTTTTCTTCGTTCTCGAGAGCGAAGGCCAACGCGCTGATCCTCTTGTCCATGAGCAATACCCCCTTGGCGGTCGTTCATATTTTCGCCGTATTATAAAAGATATTGAATATTTAGGCAACACGTTTTTGAGATATGGCCCGTCACTGCAAATCCCGGACATACTCGGCGACGTTGTTACAGAGATCTGAAACGCGTTCCAAATGTCCCATCATCTCGACGAAAATCGGGCCGGCCTCCGGACTACACTGACGGAGGTGAAACCGTTTCAAATGGTTGGACAGGGATTCTCGAACCTTGCCATCGATCACGTCTTCCCGACGTAAAACATCCCGGACGATTTCCGGATTGTATATTTCCAGAAGCGTTACGGCATCGGCCAAGTTGCGTCCAACGAGCGCCGCGACCTCCTGGAACTCTCTTTCTCCCGTGGCGCTGTAATGAATCCCTCGGCCCGCCTTCTGGGTCGTCAGAACACTCATCGATTGGATGTGGCTGCCGATGCTTTGAATATCGCTCGTGTGCTGTATAGGCAAAGACTCTCTTCGACAGGGGTTCGGACAGCTGGCGTCCCGACACCCTCCAGAGAAATTTGACGATCTGCATGCGCATATTTTTAACCGCCATTTCGATATACGCGATATCCCTTCGTCTGCCCTCGTCAAAATCCGCCATCAACCGAATCGTTTGAGAATACATGATTTGAACCAATCTGCCCTGGCGCTGCAATTCCTTATACACTTGTTCGAGGGATTTGACGGGATTCACCAGATCTTTTGAGTTGATGTATTCGGGCCAGATAGGCAATGTTTCGTCAAC
>CAZPTW010000445.1:0-2981 GCA_964589235.1 uncultured Smithella sp.
TTTCAGATTTGAAAGCGAAGAACAATATGTCCGTCGTCTTCATTACCCATGATTTGGGAATCGTCGCGGAGGCTGCTCAGAAGGTGGCGGTGATGTATGCAGGGAAAATCGTGGAGATCGCAGGCGTGGAGAATCTTTTTGAAAGACCGATGCACCCATATACTTTGGGACTCATCACGTCGAGTCCCTCTGGACAATACGGCAGTGGGGATGAAGAAGTGGAATATCTGAAAACGATCCCAGGCAGTGTGCCTAGTCTTTATGACCTTCCCCGGGGCTGCCGATTTGCCGACCGCTGTTACATGGCGATAGAACAGTGTCGAATGGATGAGCCGCCGTTGACCGAGATTGAACCTGATCATTTCGTATCCTGTCTTGTCGTCCAAGAAAATCGTCGCTAAGGGGATTCGTTGAAATGGCATCCGTATTGATGGATATGAAAAAATTGGAGAAACGATATCATCTGAGCGGTGGATTTCTTGCAGGCAAAGCAAGAACGGTCCGAGCGGTCAATGGCATTGATCTAGAGATTATTAAAGGAGAGACGCTCGGTTTGGTCGGAGAATCAGGTTGTGGGAAATCAACCCTGGCAAGGTTAATGGTTAGGTTGGAAAAACCGGATGCCGGTTATGCGCGTTTTAAGGATCGAGATGTCTTTTCGCTCTCTTCAAAAGAGTTGAAAGAATACAGGCGTCAGGTGCAGATGATTTTTCAGGATCCTTATTCATCGTTGAATCCGAGAAAATCCGCTTTCAGTATCATTGCCGAGCCTCTTTATATTCATCGCGTCGGAACCAGAAAAAAAAACCAAGAGATCGTTGAAAGGTTGATGGAGAAAGTGGGGTTGACCGCTGAACAAGGGAGGCGTTATCCTCATGAGTTCAGTGGTGGACAAAGACAGCGGATCGGGATCGCCAGAGCTTTGGCTTTGCAACCTGAATTGGTGATCGCGGATGAACCTGTATCTGCCTTGGATGCGTCGATACAAGCTCAGATTCTCAATTTGTTGAAAGATCTGAAAAAAGAATTCGGGTTGACTTATGTATTTGTGTCACATGATCTCAATGTGATTCGGCATGTATCGGACAGGATCGCTGTTATGTACATGGGGCGTATCGTTGAGCTGTCGGAAAAGAAAAAGCTATATTCGGCTCCTTTGCACCCCTATACAAGAATGCTTCTCGCGGCCGTACCTGGACGCTCCAAGGACAATTGGAAGCAGGCCGATATGATATGGGGAGAAGTCGAAGGCACAAGCGATAGAGGTTGCAGTTTTAAAAGTCGATGCATTTTCAAAAAAGATATTTGCGAGGAGTCGACGCCTCCGCTGGAGGCATATCGAACGGGAGGATTGTGCGCTTGTCATCGCAAGGGGGACATTTGATCAAATGCATCGAGAGAAGCTCATGACATGGGAAAATGGGAATCTGATTGGTGAAGGTCTGTTTTGCAAAGTCGATGGTGATGACGGCGTTGTCATATGTCATCCCCATCCGCAAATGGGGGGGTCGATGTACAATAATGTTGTGGAGGCGCTGCAGATTCTATTTGCCAATCATAGGTATTCAACATTACGATTTAATTTCCGGGGCGTTGGCGGCAGTACCGGTTTTTATGATGAAGGGAAAGGTGAGTGTAAAGATGTTTTAGCGGCCAGAGCGTTTTTGCAAAAACAAGGGGTTAAAAAGATTTATCTTGCCGGCTATTCTTTTGGGGCCTGGGTGATCTCCAATGTTCTTAAGGAAACTTACGGCTTGTTTGAAAAAGCGTTTATGATTTCGCCGCCGGATAAATTCGTTCAATTTGATTGGAATGGTTTGGAGAATGCTGTGGAGGCTATCGTTTGCGGCGAGGCGGATCCATTCTGTGATACACAAAATTTAAAAAAAATTGCGCAAAAAATTCACGCTGACTTCATATCGCTGGAGTCAGTTGATCATTTTTATTTGAGCCGTGAGAAAGAACTTTCAAGGAGATTGGAGCCATTGGTCGAAAGACATATTAAAAAAATGTAAAAAAAAGCTTGCTTTTAAAAAAAAAGATGTTAATGTTGAATAAAATGTGAAAAATCAGCAATCTCGTGATGTTGGATTGCAAGTGCCTGTGTCGGGAAGTTTGTTAGTGTTAAGATCGTTACATAAAGGGTATGAATAAACCGCAAGGGATTCTTAGGTAATAAGAATTCGTGCGGTTTTTTTAGTTTCCGACGGTTTTTAACCGCGGAGACAAAATTTTGAAAGGGGGACTAGAGGCTTTGGCAGAAGGAAAAGTAAAGTGGTTTAATGAGAAGAAGGGGTTTGGGTTTATTGAAAATGACGAAGGTGGGGATGTTTTTGTACATTACAGCGCCATCAACGGAACAGGATTCAAAACTCTTTACGAGGGTCAGAGGATCCGTTTCGACATTGAGCAGGGCAACAAGGGCCCCAGCGCAGCAAATGTGCAGCCGCTGTAGTCAATCAGAGTAGCAAATCTTAAATGCCCCGCTTTGCGGGGCATTTTTTTTATTAAAAGCCCGAAAGTATCTTAAGAGTGTGCTGACAAACGTAATTGTAATATTGGGACCAACAGCTTCAGGGAAAACGTCGCTTGCAGTTCGTCTTGCAAAGGATTTCAATGGAGAAATCATTTCAGCGGATTCACGGCAGGTATACAAAGGAATGGACGTTGGAACGGGTAAGGATTTGTCGAAGTACCATATCGAGGATCGAACGATTCCATATCATTTAATCGACATCATCGATCCTCACGAGGAGTTTAATGTCTTTGAATATCAGAGAAGATTTCATGTGGTGTTATCAGACGTGATTTTCAGAAAGGCCTTACCCATTCTGGTCGGTGGAACGGGTCTTTATCTTGAATCCGTATTACTGGACTATAACATGCCTTATGCCCCAGTCGACGAGGTCCGCCGCAGAGAACTTTCCTCACTTTCAATCAAGGAGCTTCAAGAAATTCTTTTCGCTTTTCGATCCCAGCTA
>CAZPTW010000446.1:0-2966 GCA_964589235.1 uncultured Smithella sp.
GCCTCATCGGCCCACTGCAGGTCGTCTAAAAAGATGACGAGCGGATGATTGGCTTGGGCGAAGACGCCGACAAAATTCTTGAAGCAGAGCATGAAACGGTTGTGCTTTTCTTCAGGCGGCAGATCGGGGATATCGGGTTGATCTCCGAGAATAAGCGCCATATCCGGGATGGTGTCCGTGATGATTTTGCCGTTTGGGCCCAAAGCGGCCAGAAGTTTTTCTTTCAGGGCGTCAAGGGGCTGCGGATCTTGGGTCAACAACTGCAGGACAAGGCCTCTGAAAGCCTGGATGATGGCGCTCAAGGGAACGTTGGTGCGAAATTGATCGAATTTTCCGGAGATGAAATAGCCTTGCTTCCCAATGAGGGTTTTGGAAAGTTCCGATACCAGGGAGGTCTTTCCAATGCCCGCTTCGCCTGTGATCATCAGAACTTCTTTCTGCCCCTGGCTTGCGCGTTCGACGGCCTCCAAAAGCATGTAGCGTTCTTTTTCCCTGCCGACCAAGACATGCGGGATCAAAAACCGCGGGGAGACATCCTGGCCGCCCAAGGCGAATGGTTTGATTTGTCCTGTCAGTTGAAATTGCTTCAAACATTCCCGAAGATCCGCGGCCAGGCCGAATCCGTTTTGATAACGGTCGTCCGCCGATTTGGATAAAAGTTTCATGATGATGTCCGAGACGGGGACGGGAACATTCGGATTGATGCCGCAAGGCTCGACAGGCATCCGGGCGATGTGGGCATGGATGATTTCAACGGGGCTTTGGGCGCGGAAAGGGACCTGTCCGGTCAGCATTTCGTAAAAAGTGACCCCCAGTGAATATAGATCCGCCCGGTAATCGACGACGCAATTCATCCGTCCGGTTTGCTCCGGCGCGATGTAGGGCAGGGTGCCTTCCATGGCCGCCGGATTCACCATCTCCTGATCGATCGGCAAGGTTTCCGCGGCGATACCGAAATCCGTTATCTTGACGGTGTCGTTTTCAGGATTGAGAAGAATGTTGTGCGGTTTGATATCCCGATGGGTGATCTTGGCCTGGTGAAGTTTCCCGACGATTTCCGCCAGGCGGATGGCGAGTTTCAAAAAGCGATCCAGCGGGAGACCTGTCTGGATGACGGTTTTGAGGGAAACGCCTCCGAAATCCTCCAGCACGAAGCCCAAAATGCCGTTCTGATCGATAAAATCGATGGTTCTGACAATGCCATCGATTTGGAGGCCGCGGATCATGTCATATTCATGCTTGATTTTGGCCGCCTGCGCCGCCAAGGTTTGGGAGGTTTTCAGCGTCTTGACGACGACGGTCTCTTTGGTGTCGTTTCGGACACCCCGATAGATGATGGAATGAGCCGTTTCACCGATTTTGACCGTCAACGTATAGTTATTTAAAAGGATTGGCAGGCCGAGCGACATGGAACGCCTTTTTTGTCAAAAACGGTTGAAGAAAGCAACATCTCCTGAAAACCCATCTCCATTATCGGTGAAAAAGGAAATATCTTTAGCGGCAGGCTTTCGACGTCATGAAGCGATGGACGGGGATGGGGTCATTGTTGAACAATATCGAAAGATTCAGGCGGCGATGTCCCTTACGGGCCGGCTGACCGGCGGCGATTGCAAAAGAAAAAAGGCCCCTAGGGGCGTGGGTTGTGCCGCCGGTTTTCCCCTCTCCGGGACCCGCTGCGGCTTTTCATCGGACGTTTTGGCGTCGAAATCTACTTTTCCGAAAGAAAAAACTTTTCCACCCGTCTGAAGTCGGTTTTGCCGGTTGCCGTGCGGGTGATGGTGGAAACGATCTTGATTCGTCTGGGCATGGCGTAGGGTTCCAGTTTTTCCATCATCATTTTCTTTAGTTGAGTCTCGCTGAGGTCGCAGGCGACGAGCGCGGCAATGACGTTTTCCCGACCCTTCTCGGCGGGGAGAGCGATGACGACGACGTCACGGACCGTCGGCAAGGTTTGAATCTTGTTTTGCACGTCCAAAAGATCGACCCGTTTTCCGGCGACTTTGACGATGCCGTCGGCGCGCCCCAGCAGAAAAAAGCGGCCCGATTTGTCCGGCTGAACTTCATCGCCCGTGACGCAAAACCCGTCCGCTTCTCTCTCCATCTCCCGGGAGACGAAGTCCGACCGCACGGCCAGACGTTTTCCAGAGAGGCGCCACTGGACCACATCCGCCGGCTGCCAACTTTCCATGTTCTCGTTGATGTTGCGCGCCGCGATGCCGCCGGTTTCCGTGGATCCGTAAATTTCCGTAATGCCGATGCCTGTTTTCTTCAAAAAAAACGATGCGTCGGATCGGTTTAAAACCCCTGAGGAGGAAAAAGCGATTTTCAAAGACGGCAGCGACAAATTGTCGACTTTGAGCGACCGGTAATGAATCGGCACGCTGACCAAAACCGTCGCCTTGTGACGGTTGATCGTCGCGATGATTTCCTGCGGAAAGGTGAAGGTTTCCGGCATGACGCGGGCGTGCGCCAGCAGCGGGAGTAAAATGGTGAATAAAAGCCCGTAAATATGATAAGGCGGGACGGTGGCCACCAGCAGGTCTTTGGAGGTGATGTCGAATTTGTCCCTTAGATACAAGGCTTCCGCCAAGAGATTGCGAGGGGTTTTGGACCAAACCTTGGGTTTCCCCGTTGAACCTCCGGTAAAAAGGCGTAAAAAAGGGTCATCGGGATGGCGCATGCCCGCCGGATCGAGATCGTCCGGATCGCCGGCCAAAGGGGTGACGATTTCGACCCCCGGCAGCTCTTCGGGATGATCGGCGATGGCGGCGTCGAAGCCGACGGATTCATACATTTCGGCAAGCGCGTGGGAAGAAAAGGAGTGGGGCAAAACCAGTTTGCAAGCGCCGGCGATCGATGCCAAGACGGAGGCGGCGATCACCGCTTTGTTCTCGGTGCACAGACAAACGGTTTTCTCGACACCGCGCCTGGCGAGTGTTTTTTTGAGGCCCGCGGCCAGGGCGTAA
>CAZPTW010000447.1:0-2915 GCA_964589235.1 uncultured Smithella sp.
CCCGGGTGATGCATCGAAAACCGATAGGCCGGTCTTCCTTTCCTTTTATCAAGGAGACAGACGCCTCCACCGAGACCACCGTTGCATCGCGAGTCAAAAGGTTCAATTCCAGAGACTTCATCGGCTTGCCATCGCGGAATATCTCTTTGCAGGCTGCCTCGGCCCGAACCGCGCTGGGCGGGGTATGTAAACGGTGAAAATCCATCCCGATCAGTTCTTCGCGGGAATACTGGAGCCATTGACACAAGACATCGTTGACCAGAAGCACGCGGCCGGTCAGATCCATTTCGCAGTAACCGTCCGGGATATCGTCGACGATGCTTTGATAACGGCGGTTGTTTTCTTTCGAGTCAAATTCGCTTTTTTGACGGATATTTCTGTCCGCCTTTTTTTTTGTGATTTGCATGGAAAAGGTGGGCGTTGTCTTTGGTCTCTTTTTTTGTTTTTTGTCCATTCGGCTTTTGATTGGCACTTTTGACACACGAGACCGGCTTCGAGAGGCACGCTTTGCGCCTTTATCGCTTATGGTCTCGTTGGAAGCGGTCTTCTCCAAAAATTTCTGAGAGGTTTACCGTTTTTTAATCATCCACGCAAGTCCATTGATATTATCGGTCTCTTCGGCCGTTTTATAAAATGAAAAATGAAAATCGTCAAATGGCCGCCCTGCCGTTTAAAAAAAGCGCAAGAATGGTCCTGTTTTGTCGCGGTTGTTGGTTAAGAATCAACGTCTTGTCCTGAGCTTTGTCCGCGATGAGCGATAAACTTGAGCCTTTCGGGTTAATCTTTTCTGGCGTAATCGCCATGCAAGATGACGACTCGGTCTGATCTTAGGCTGGCCGTTTTGTCGATCTTCCGGCCTCTCGTAGATACGCCGTCCGTCTCACCTGCCACCTCCACAGGGGCAACGGATCAACCGGACCGTTTATGTGCCACAACACCGGACAAATCATTTGCTTCTTACACATCGATAAATTGGCGGTTGCATGTTTGTTGGTCGATGATATAATGCCCGCAATCTTGCGCAAAGGAGATGGGAAAAATGGCAGCAGGGGATTCTTCCACCCTATTTATCAAGGAGTATCAGGAAAGGTTTGAGAAGAAATTGAAAGAAAGTGAAATTGCGTTGCTGGAACATTGGAAGGGACAGCTGGATAAAATAGAGAAGTCCAGACCGGACAGCATCGCGTCGCTTCAGTTGCAGATCCGAAAAGTGTCGGAAATGATGTCCAACCGGATCAAGGTTTTGAAGAGAAGCTAGTATGAAAAACGTCGCCGATTTCTTGTTTGAAGTGGGAATGCTAAGTAAGACGCCGCGCAGCGGTTATCAGTTTTTAGGGAGCGGCCGTGAGTCGGTCGCGGAGCATATTTTGAGAACGGTTTTTGTCGGGTACTGTCTTTGCAAACTCAACCCCGACTTGGATGAAGGGCGTGTCGTCAAAATGTGTTTTCTGCATGATCTTCCCGAAGCGCGAACAGGAGATATGAATTATGTCAATAAAAAATATGTAAAGGTCGATGAAAACAAGGCCGTCCGCGAACTGACAGAAGATCTTTTTTTTGGGGAGGATATCCGCCTGGCGATCGACGAGTTTAACGCCAAGCAAACGGCCGAGGCGCGTATTGTCCGCGACGCCGATCAACTGGCGTTCATCCTGCAGTTGAAAGAGTGCGGGGATCTGGGGAACAAATACGCGGATGAATGGATCCAATATGCGCTGCAACGCCTGTCGACAGATGAAGGCAAGACGCTGGCGGATCAGATTGTCAAGACAGACTCGTCGCATTGGTGGTTCAAAGATAAAAGCGACTGGTGGGTCAACGGAAACAACCGATAGAAAATGACCGGGGGAAACAACGGTGAATAAATACATAGTGGCGGGGCTTCTTTTTTGTCTTCTTCTGGCGGGTTGTGCGTCGTCTCAATTCGGACAGGTGGTGATCACAAAGCCGGATGAGTATACGCAGGTCTTTGAGGCAAAAGAGAAGCATATTCTGCGGGCCATCGCCGGAGTGTTGAAGGAAAAGGACATCGGTCGAAATATCGTCATCGACTATAAGAACAATCGAGTGGATTCAGATTTTGTCGAAGCCGGTGAATGGCGCACCAAAACGAGCGCGAGCGTCCGGAGGCTCAACTGGAAGGAATGTGAAGTCACTCTTGTGGTGACGACGGAAAAGAAGACGGAGCGGGGGTGGGAAATGAGACGTCTGCTCGAAAAAGAGCAGTATAGAACTTTCTTCAATACCATCGAGTTGAAGATCTACGAGGAAATATCCAGGATGCAGTAACATTGAAACCAAAACGTCGAAGCCAACGGAAAGGAGAACGTATGGTATCCACAAAACAAGTGTCCTCGCTTTTGGATGAGTTCAAGAATTTTGCGCTAAAAGGCAATGTCATCGACCTCGCCATCGGTGTTATTATCGGAGCGGCTTTCGGCAAAATTGTCGATTCCCTCGTGAAACACATTATCATGCCGCTGATCAGCGTCATCATGCCCGGTGAACAGGGGTATTTGGCCTGGAAATGGGTCATCAACGGTAAAGATATCCCTTACGGTCTCTTTATTGGCGAAATTGTGAACTTCTTGATCATTGCATTGGCGTTGTATATCTTTATTGTGAAGTTTCTCGGTCTGGTCATGAAGAAAAAGGCGACGGACGCGCCGCCGCCTCCGACAAAAGAACAAGAGTTGCTGGCGGAAATCAGAGATCTGTTGAAGAAATCATGAAGGGACAAGAAACGTCTCCCGTCCTCTTCAAGACGGGAGACGTTTGTGTTCTATTCGACTTTGAATGAAATATCTTTGAGCCATGCGCCCGAAGCGTCCCTGATCTCGACTTTCCAGTCGCCTTTTTGACCGTGAAGATTTTTGATCGCTCGCGTCCTCCATCGAGGTCCCGCCTTGATCTTG